>JAIOII010000760.1 GCA_019912685.1 Kofleriaceae bacterium | reverse complement strand
CTTCACCCTCAGGCGGCGGGCCGGCTCCATGCGCGGCGCCGTCCGCGCGCTCTGGCCGCCGCCGCTCGAGGTCGTCTACCTCGTCCCCGTCGCGCTCGTGATCGGCGTCGTGGCCGAGTACGGCAACCTGCTCGCCGCGCGCGCGGTCCAGCTCGTGCTGTTCGGTGCGCTCGCGATCACATGGCTCTCCGGCGCCGGGCTCGAGCTGGCGCGACGGAAAGGCGCCATTCCCGTGAGCGTGATCGTCCTGCACGCGGCGGTCGCCGCGCTCGCGTCGATCGCGCTCGTCTACAGCGCGGTGATGCACGAGCAGCTGATCGACGTGCTGATCGAGACCTGGCGTCGCGGTCACGACATGCACTGATAGACGAAGTTGCGCTGCACCACACGAGTGCCGCAAACCGTCACCGGGTGTGCGGCTTCGGCATAGCAGCCGGCGTCGCACGCGACGCGTGCCGCGGCTTGCCACGATCTCCCGCGCGAGCCGCTGTGTCGATGGCGACGTGTGTTGCGCGGTGGTCAGGGAGCGCACGGAGCGAACACGCCTCGTCGAGATCGCCGTGATCGTGCGCAAATGCGCGCGTCTCGCATGTCGCTTGCACACGCGCGCGACGGCTCGAACCCACTTCGAGGAGTCCTCCCCAATGTCCAGTTCTCACCACGCCAGGAGATGGCAGCTCGCGACCGCGACGCTGCTCGTCGCCACCACATCGCTCGTCGCATGTGGCGGCGGCGACACCCCACCACCGACCGACGCGAATCCGCCACGTGTGCCGGCGATCAGCGACGACTCGTGGTTCAACGACGACGACGCCCAGGTGGCGCGCAAGCCGCGTGTCGTCTACCCCGCTCGCCGCGGGGAGTCGGCGCCGCTCGGCCAGATCATGGCGCAGCGTGCGGCACAGCACGGCACGCCGCGCGCGCTGCCCGACCTGCAGCCGCCGGTGCAGCGCCATCGTCGGAGCGGTGACACCGTCGATCCGGTGCAGCAGACCCACCCCGGCGCGGTGAACGCGCCGGCGCCGACGGTGTCGTTCGACGGCCTGTCGAACGCGGACAACGCGGCGACGATCGGCGGCCGCGTGCACCCGCCCGACACGAACGGCGACGTGGGACCGAATCACTACGTCCAGTACGTCAACCTCATCATCGGCGTCTACGACAAGACCGGCAACCCGCTCAGCCCGCCGGCGCCCGGCTCGACGCCGTGGACCGGCTTCGGCGGCCCGTGCGAGACGCACAACGACGGCGATCCGATCGTCCTCTACGACCAGCTCGCCGATCGCTGGGTGTTCTCGCAGTTCGCGATCTTCACCCCGGAGGGCGGCCACCAGTGCTTCGCGGTGTCGCAGACGCCCGATCCGCTCGGGCCCTACTACCTCTACGACTACGTCGTCTCGCCCGGCGGCGCGCTCAACGACTACCCCAAGCTGAGCGTGTGGCCCGACGGCTACTACATGACCGTCAACGAGTTCGACGCGGGGCTCAACTTCGCCGGCGTCTACACCGCGGCGTTCGACCGCCAGTCGATGGTGATGGGCCTGCCCGCGGCGATGGTGCGCTTCGACGTCCGCTCGCCGGACCCGAGCGAGGAGGTGTTCGCGCTCCTCAACGCGCACCTCGAGGGCCGCGTGCCGCCGCCGGCGGGCGCCCCCAACTACGTCGTGCAGGCGTACGACGACGAGACCTGGTCGACCACCCCCGATCCGTCGGGTGACGAGTACAAGGTCTGGGCGTTCCACGTCGACTGGACCGACCCGGAGAACCTCTCGACGCTCACCGGTCCGGTCAACGTGCCGGCGCCGGAGTTCGACGCCGAGCTCTGCATGTACGACCGTTCGTGCATCCCGCAGCCGGGCGGCAACCGCATCGACTCGCTGTCGGTGATGACGATGTACCGGCTCGCGTACCGTAACCTCGGGACGCACGAGGCGATGGTCGTCAACCACACCGTCGACGTCGGCGGTGATCGCGCCGGCGTGCGCTGGGCGGAGATCCGTGACCCGTCGAGCGCGCCCGAGCTGTTCCAGACCGGCACCTACGCGCCCGAGGACGGCCTGTCGCGCTGGATGGGCTCGATCGCCATGGACGGCCGCGGCAACATCGCCGTCGGCTACAACGTGGCGAGCGAGACCGCCTTCCCCGGCCTGCGCTACGCCGCGCGCCTGGCGAGCGATCCGCCCGGCGAGCTCGCGCAGGGCGAGGCCGTCATCATCGACGGCTCGGCCGACTACAACGCCGCCAACCGCTGGGGCGACTACTCGTCGATGTCGGTCGACGAGAGCGACGACTGCACCTTCTGGTTCACCGGCGAGTACGCGAGCACGGCGTCGCCCGGTGACTGGCGCACGCGCGTCGCGGCGTTCCAGCTCCCGCTGTGCACCGCGACCGAGATCGGCACGCTCGAGGGCCTCGTCACCGACGAGGACGGCGATCCGCTCCCCGGCGCGCGCGTCGCGACCGGCGCCTTCTCGGCGGTCACCGCCGCCGACGGCCGCTACCGCCTGCTGGTGCCGGCCGGCACGTACGACGTGACCGCCTCGGCCTTCGGCTACCTGCCCGAGACGGCCGAGGACATCGCCGTCGCCGACGACGCGGTCGTCACCATCGACTTCGCGCTCGAGGCGGCGCCGCTCGTCGCGGTCGAGGGCTGGGTCTACGACGGCACGGCCCACGGCTGGCCGCTCTACGCCGAGCTGACGTTCACGGCGACCGGCACGCCGCCGCTCTCCGTGTTCACCGATCCCGACACCGGCTGGTACTCGGTCGAGCTGCCGGCGGGCACCGACTTCGACGTCCGCGTCGAGGCGGTGGTGCCCGGCTACGAGCCCGAGACGCGCCCGATCACGCCCGGTCCGACGGACGTGACCGCGCACTTCGGCCTCGAGGTCAACGGCGGCACGTGCGAGGCGCTCGGCTACGCCGAGTCGAACGACGTGCTCCTCACCGAGAGCTTCGACGGCGCGTTCCCCGCCGCCGGCTGGACCGTCACCAGCACGACGACCGGCTGCATCGGCAACCCCGGGTGGACCAACACCGATCCGGCGTTCCGCGGCAACCTGACCGGCGGCAGCGGCGGCTTCGCCATCGCCGACTCGGATCAGTGCGGCTCGGGCGTCCAGATGGCGACGATCCTCGAGTCGCCGGAGCTCGACCTGTCGAGCTTCGGCCCCGACGACGGCCTGGCGATCAGCTTCAACCAGGACCTGAACACGCTGCCGTCGACCGTCGCCCGCGTCGAGATCTGGAACGGGATCGAGTGGGTCGAGGTCGCGACGCAGACGACCAACGCGCGCGGTCCGCGCCGCGTCACGTTCGGCACCACGGCCGCCAACGGCCGCGCCGACGCACGCGTGCGCTTCGTCTACACCGCGGGCTGGGACTGGTGGTGGCAGCTCGATGACGTGAGCTTCGCGCGCACGTCGTGCGACGCGCGCGTCGGCGGGCTCGTCTTCGGCGACGTCATCGACCGCAACACCGCGCTGCCGGTCAACGGCGCGCAGGTGACGGCCGCCGGCGAGCCGCCGGTGACCACGTTCGCCACGCCGCGCGACCCGGCGCAGCCCGACGGCTTCTACGTCGCGTTCATGCC
>JAIOII010000074.1 GCA_019912685.1 Kofleriaceae bacterium | reverse complement strand
GTTCCTCGACGAGATCGCCGAGCTGCCGCCGGTGGCGCGGAAGACGAACGCGGAGTGACCGGCGACGAGCACGTCGCCGTCGGCGAGCGGCTGCCGCGTGATGCGCGCGCCGCGGACCCAGGTGCCGTTCTTCGAGTCGAGGTCCTCGGCGAACCAGCCGCCGCCCAGGCGGCTGAGCCGGACGTGGGTGGTCGACAGCCGCGCGTCGGGCAGCACGACGTCGAGCTGCTCGCCGCCGGCGGCGCGCGCGCGCGTGAACCGGCGCGCCGGTCCGCGCCCGATCACCACGCGGTCCAGCCCGCCGAGGCCCAGCCGCGCCGGTGGGCTCCGCGGCGCGTCTCCGGACAGACCGACGTAGAGCGCCGGAACCCCGCGGCGCTGGCTCGTCGGCGCGACGATCGCGCTGAGCGTCTCCGACACCAGCCCGACCATACAACGACCCGGAGGTGTCCCGGGACAGGGACACCTCGCCTGGTGGCGAAGTGCCCGAAATCGCGAGGCCCGCGGCGGCACCGGGGTTGCTGAAGGGTCGGGGCATGATGAAGAACATCGCGCTCGTTCTCGCCGCCGTCGCCCTCGTCGCCTGCGCGGAGGAGGTCGAGACCCTCGACGATCTGCCGGTCGCGGCCGACCCGACCCCCGCGCTCGAGCGGGTCGCCGAGCCGGACGAGTGCGGCATCGTCCCCGACACCGAGCTGTGCGCCCTGGCGTGCGACCGCGAAGCGTTCATCGAGACGTACGTGCAGCCCGGAACCTGCGTGGCCTACGAGTGCACGCTCGCCGACGGCTCGCCGATCCGCGTCGGCGGCTGCCGCCTCTGAGCCGTTCAGGCGGGGATGGCGGTGATGAAGAGGTAGTGCTTGCCGGTGACGAAGACCCGGCGGCGGTGCTGCTGGAGGTACTTCCGGTAGAAGGCGACGTCCTTCACCAGGAGGCCGAGCTCGGGCTCGCGCAGGTTCACGACGCGCGCGCCGTACTCGAGCTCGCCGTCGACGTAGCGGCAGTTGGGCATGCCGAGGATGACGCTGCCGGCGTCCGTCAGGTTGTGCTGCACGACCTGGCGGAGCAGGGCGCGGTCGTCGAGCGCGCCGCTCTGCAGCGTGCCGATCGAGAGGACGAGATCGAAGCGGCCGAGCTCGAGCAGCCCGAGGTTCGCCAGGTCGGCGACGACGAAGCGCGCGCGCTCGCCGGCGAAGCGCTCGCGCGCGACCGCGATCGCCGACGCGCTGTGGTCGACGCCGACGACGTCGAGCTGACCGCGCAGCTCCGGTCGCAGCGCGAGGAGGAGCGTCAGCTCGTCGCCGGTGTTCACGCCCAGGTCGAGCAGGCGCAGCGACGGCGACGGCGGCAGCGGCACGCGCGCGAGCGCCTCTTCCAGATCGATCACGAAGCCGGGCTCCTCGTGCTTGGAGATGCGCGCGAACGGCGACCCGGCGCCGTACTTCTCGGTCACGTCGGCCGGCGCGTCGGTCGGCCCGTCGCTCGGGGCGTCGGTCGCCGGGCGCGCCAGCGGCTCGAAGCGCAGCTCGACCAGCGTCTCGTCGATGCGGCGCGGCGTCAGCAGGCGCAGGCCGAGCCGCTCGGCGAGGTCGACCCACACGCGCCACGGCCGGTGGACGTACGCGACCCCGCCGCGCTCGACGGTCTCGCCCGCGTGGAGGCCGCGGCCGTGATCGGGATCGAGCACGCGCAGCGTCCGTTCGCCCGCGCGCAGCGCCGCGATGATCTCGACGAGCGTCGGCGTCGGCGTCGGCGTCGGCGTCAGGACTCGTGACTCGGCTCCGGCGGGAGATTCATCATCTCCTCCGGGAAGCGCTGGGCGACGAAGGCGAGGATGTCGCGCACGGAGACCAGACCCTTGACCTTGCCGTCGGCGTCGACGATCGGCAGGTGGCGGCGCTTGCCGTCGACCATGCGCCGCAGCGCCTCGGCGAGCGAGTCGCTCGGCCGGCTCACCATCGGCGACGACGTCATCACGTCCTTGACCGGGATGTCGAGCCACGCCCGCGAGCCGTGATCGACGCGCGCGACCAGATCGCGCTCGGTGAAGATGCCGACCAGCGCGCCGTCCTCCTCGACGAGGACGCAGCCGCGGCCCTTGGCCTTCATCTCGTCGACGACCCGGGCCAGCGGCGCCGTCGTCTCGACGCGCGCGTGCGGCCGGGGCGACAGCTCGCCGACGGTGGCGTGGTTGAGGAGGCGCATCCCTCCCGAGTGGTCGGGGTTCATCGTTGGCTCCCGGCTGGCGCTCACGAGCCGCCTCCGAGATCGATCAACGTGACGTCGGAGATGTCGCTGTCGACGGTGACCGCCCGCGGCGTCGCGTCGATCTCGTCGAACAGGTCCGTGATCTGGCGCATGACATCCCAGACCGTAAGCACGCCGAGCACCTTGCCGTCCTTCACGATGGGCACGTTCCTGAACCCCTCGATCGCCATCCAGTTGATGGCGAAGGCGACCGGATCGGACGGCGACAGCGTGCGCGGGTTGCGCGTCATCACCTCCTCGAGCGTCACCGACCCGGCGTCGATGCGCGGCGCCGCGACGCGGTTGAGGAAGTCGCGGCTCGTGAAGATGCCGGCGAGCGTCGCGCCGGGCCCGATGACGAGCACGCAGTCCTGGGCCTCCCGCCGCATCGCGTCGAACGCGAACGACACCGACTCGGTGGCCGAGTACCGCGGTACGTCTCTCGTCCAGCCGACTTCCTCGATCGTCCGGTTGAGTCGCCTCATCGTCCCTCCGCCCCTCGACCTTACCTCAGATCTGTTCTTGCTTGGCCAGCCGTTGGAGCACCAACTTCGACAGGGACTTGAGTGTCTCGAAAACGCCCACTCCCTTGATGGCCGAGGCCTCGAACTCGGGAGCCTTCAACGGGTTGAGCGCCTCACGCAGCTCCGCGATCGGCGTGACGTCCGGCAGATCGCGTTTGTTGTACTGCATGACGTAAGGCAGCTTGTCGAGTGAACCGCCCGTGCTGGCCAGGTTCTCGGCGAGGTTCTCGACGCTCTCGATGTTGGCCTCGATCCGCCCCGGTTGCGAATCGGCGACGAAGATGACGCCGTCGGCGCCCTTCAGCACCAGCTTGCGACTCGCGTCGTAGAACACCTGGCCGGGCACCGTGTAGATGTGGAACCGGACCTTGAAGCCGCGCACCGTGCCGAGATCGATCGGCAGGAAGTCGAAGAAGAGCGTGCGCTCGGTCTCGGTCGCGAGGCTGATCATCTTGCCGCGCGCCTCCTGCTTGGTCTGCCCGAAGATCCACTGCAGGTTGGCCGTCTTCCCGCAGAGCCCGGGACCGTAATAGACGATCTTGCAGTTGAGCTCCTTGGCCATGTGGTTGACGTAGCTCACGATCCTCCTCCGTTCGCGCCGGCTCGCGCGAAGACGCGCGCCTGCGGCGCGCCCGTCGATCGTCGTTTCGGCGCTTCGTCGTGGGCGCTACCCCGGAGCGCGCTTCGCGCGCGGCCCCACTCCTCGCGGCTGGCGCTCACAGGTTCGCCTCCACATCCTTGGCCAGGGCGGTGACGAGCGCGCGGACGCGCGCGGCGTCGATCGACACGTACGAGCCGAGCGCGACGAGCGCGTCGAGCTCGATCTGCTCGAGGCGGCCGTCGGCCATCGCGACGAGGGCCGCGAAGGCGAGCGCGTCGTCGCCCGCCGACTGGTCGGCGAGCTCGGCCGCCGCCCGCGCCAGCCGCTGGCTGCGGCCCATGATGTCGACCTGCTGGGCGAGCTCGCCGAGGTGCTGCTCGAGCACCGGCTCGTCGACGGCCTTGCCGGTCACGGTGGCGAGCAAGGCCGCCATCGAGGCGCGCTCCGCGGGGGCGAAGCCGTCGGCGGACGCGACCAGCCAGCCGAGCTCGACCAGCGACTGGAACCAGCGGGCGCTCGTCGCGTCCGTCGGCTCGTCGACGAGCGACTGCGACGCGCCCGCGGCGAGGCGCGCGGCGCGCACGCCGTCGGACGTGACGACCTTGTGAACGGCCTGTGCGATGCGTTCCGGCGGCGCGCTCAGCGCGACGACCGGTTCCGGATTCCCCATGCCCGCATGGTAACGCGTCCGCCCGGCTCACAGGTTGCGGCGGATGTAGAACTGGCCCTGGTTCGCGAGGTCGGGCGAGGCGTCGAAGACGACGTCGGGCTGGGGCGCGACCCACTGGCTCTCCATCTCGAGGCGGGCCGGGTCGTAGTCGAAGTTGCCCATGACGAGCGTGCGGAAGCTGGCGCCGACGTACGTGCCCTTCGCGACGCGCACGTCGAGGCCGACGCCGAAGAAGCCCTCGGGCATCACCTTCGCGTCGCGCACGGTGCGGTCGTCGCCGTAGGGGACCGACACCTTGGTCAGCTCGACGCCGGCGCCGAGCTGCACGTAGGCTCGCACGCGCGAGCCGATCATCGTGCGCGCGCCGGCGGCGACCGACACCAGCCCGCTCATGCGGTCGATCGGCAGGTCGCCCTCGGGCGCCGGGGTCGGGAACGCCTGCGAGACGTAGGCGTCGAGCCCGGCCTCGACGAACGCCGGCCCGCGGACGTCGCGGCTGGCGAACACGCCGATGCCGTTCATGCGGCACTCGGTCCACGCCTCGGCGCTCGTGTCGCCTTCGCGGTGGAAGCCATAGCCGCCGACGCGGACGCCCACGTCGGTCTCGGCGGCGGCCGGGGAGGAGGCGAGGAGAAACGCGACGATGATCCCGCTGGTCCTGGTCATGCCGCCGGGAAGAGCACGCGGCGGGCCGGCCCGGGTCGTGACCGCCGCTTGCCGGTCCGTGAAGCCCGGTTCACACGGGCGTCGATTGTCGCCTCAGCCCGGGTTCGGCGTCCGGGTGGCGTTGAACCAGATGTGGAGCGCGCCCCGCCCGCCGTTCTGGGCGTTGTACGGGCAGATGCGGAGCTCGAGGTAGAAGACGTTGTCGTCGCGGATCAGGAAGCCGCCCGGGCTCATCGAGGCGCAGCTCATGCGGACCGTGCCCTGGTCGTTCTCGCAGCGCCAGCCGGCGGTGTAGGGCAGGGCGGTCCGGTCGGAGCAGTCGTCGTTGGTGACGTTGTAGACGTTGCCGAGGTTGTCGGTCACGGCGCTGATGACCGGATCGCCGCCGGGCGCGGGTCCGCCGGGCGGGTAGCACATCGTGAAGAGATACGACCCGCGCGGCTGGACGTTGTAGACGCGCACGTACTGGCACTCGGTCGTGTAGTTGATCGTGTAGGGCCACTCGGTCGTCTGCCAGCGATCGCCGAGACACTCGCCATCGGTGGAGCGTCCGCACTCGCCGGTGCCGGTGAAGGCGCAGCAGCCGTCGCCCTCGATGCCGCAGCGATCGACCGGCACGTGACAGCGCACGTCGCACTGGGTCGCCGAGCCGGTCTGCGTGTAACAGCTGTAGGGCTCGGCCGCGCACGCGCAGTTGTTGGGCGCGGGCGCCATCGGGTCGCACGTCTCGCCGCTCTCGACGACGCCGTTGCCGCAGTCGGGCTGGCAGTTGTTGTCGTTGTTGGCGTTGCAGCCTTCCGGACAGCACCCGTCGTTGTTGATGCAGGCCGTCTGCATGCCCGCGTTCACGCACGCGGCGGCGCACGTGCCGCCGTTCGACAGGGTGCGGAGCTGGCAGCCGATCGCCGGGCAGCTCGTCGGGCACGTGTTCAGCGGATCGCAGGTCTCGCCGCTCTCGATGACGCCGTTGCCGCAGCCCGGCTGGCAGTTGTCGTCGTTGTTGGCGTTGCAGCCCATCGGGCAGCAGCCGTCGCCGTTGACGCAGGCGGTCTGCATGCCGGCGTCGGTGCACGCGGCCGTGCAGGTGCCGCCGTTCGACAGCGAGCGCAGCTGGCAGCCGACCTGCGGGCACGAGGCGGGGCACGACGTGAGCGGATCGCAGGTCTCGCCGGTCTCGAGGGCGCCGTTGTCGCACGCGGGCTGGCAGTCGGTGTCGTTGTTCGCGTTGCAGCCGGTCGGGCAGCAGCCGTCGTCGTTCAGACAGGCCGTCTGCATGCCGGACGGCTGGCACTGCGCGAAGCAGGTGCCGGGCTGGTCGACCGCATAGAGCTGGCAGCCGCTGGCCGGGCAGTCGGTCGGACACGTGTCGAGCGGATCGCAGCGCTCGCCGGGCTCGAGCGTGCCGTTGCCGCAGACGGAGGCGCAGTCGATGTCGGTGTTGGCGTTGCACGACGCCGGGCAGCAGCTGTCGGCGACGTCGCCGCACGCGCGCTCGTCGCACGTGGCCTCGGGCGGCGCGTCGATCCCGGCATCGGCGAAGCGCACGTCGACCGGGTCGCAGGCGCAGAGGCAGCCCAGGCTCAGAGCGATTCCGAGGAGGATGTGCTTCGCGTACATCCCCCGACGTGACCATCGTTCACGGGTCCGTGGTGAGGCAGAAGGTGGCAACTACTCGACCACGAGCAGCACGTCCTCGAGCGATCGCCGGGGTGCGGGGTGCTCGATCGGCTGCTCCGGATAGCCGAGGCGCAGGATCATCTGCGGGTGCTCGCCGCGACCGATGATGTTGGTGACCTCGCGGCGCAGCCCCGGGATCTCGAGCGCCTGGTTGAGGAACGCGGCGGAGAGGTGGCGGAGCGTGGCGTGGAGGAGGAGCGCCTCGAGGGCCTCTCCCGCGGCGAGCCAGTCGCTCGGCGCGTCGCCGGCGGTGCCGATGACCATCACGAGCGGCGCCGTGCGCACGAGCTCCTTCTCGAGCGGCAACGGCAGCCGGTACGCGCGCTCCTCGAGCGGGATCCCGTCGCTGCGATGCTTGCCGGGCTCGACGAGCCAGTGCAGGAGCTCGGCGCGGTACACGGGGTTCGCGTGGTGCGTGCGATCGGCCTCGTCGATCACGCGCCCGAGCCGGCGCTTCTGATCGGGATCGAGCCGTCCGAACCAGACGCCGGGCCGGCTCGCCAGCTCGATGAGCGCGCTCGAGTCGGCGAGCGAGACCGGACGATTGAGGAAGGGCCGGCGGTTGGTGCGGCGGAGGGGAATGGCGCGCATGAGCTCGAGATCGACGTCGTCGCTGATCATCCGCGGGCCGAGGCGGAGCGTCGCCAGGTGATCGGGATCCTCGGGATCGGGGAAGACCGCGACCTCGTCGGCGAAGCCCATCGCGCGGACCGCGATGCGCGCGTTGAAGAGCGCGCAGCCGCCGCTCTCGATCAGCTGGCGGCGCTCGCCGTCGATCACCGAGAGGTGGCGGCGCGGATCGGCGTGGAGCTCGAGCCGGTCGCCGACGAGGCGGAAGCGCCAGGGTTGCGTGTTGTGCGAGCTGGGCGCCATCCGGGCCGCGGAAACTGCGTCGACG
>JAIOII010000073.1 GCA_019912685.1 Kofleriaceae bacterium | reverse complement strand
GGCGGGCGAGGCGCAGGCCGCGACGTCCGCGCCGACGCTCGCGACGGAGCCGGTGCCGGCGCCGGAAGCCATCGACGAGGCGGCTCCGATCAGCTCGCCGTCGCAGGTCGACCGTCTGCCGCGCGACTTCGATCCGATCTTCGAGCGCTACCGCGGCGCGATCCCGATCGAGTACCTGCGCGCGCTCGCGAAGCGCGAGTCCGGCATGAACCCCGCCGAACGATCAGGTCCCGCGTGGGGCCTGATGCAGATCGTCGAGGTCGTGCGCCGCGACTACAACGAAGCACACGGCACCAAGTACACGCGCGAGCAGCTGCTCGAGCCCGACGTGAGCGTCGCGATGTGCTGCTGGCTGCTGCGCTTCATCATCGAGAGCTACGCGCGCAATCACCCCGGCATCCCGAACCTGCGCGCGAACTGGGACAACCCGCGCTTCGTCGAGCTCCTGACGTTCGGGTGGAACGCCGGCTTCTCCGAGAAGGGCGGCGTGGGAAAGGTCGTCGGCTACCTCGAGAGCCTCGGCGCTCGCGACGTCGATCTCGACCAGGTGCACGCGCACGCCAAGCTCGCCGGCGCGAGCCGTCACCTGAGCAACGCGAAGAAGGTCGCGTGGTGCAAGAGCGTCGCGCGCCTCTACGAGAAGGAACGCGTCATCGCTCCTCGGAACGCGCGCTCGCGCTCACCGCGATACACGCTCGAGGGTCGGACGATCCTGAAGGATGGGCAGGCGATCGCGCGGCTCGACCGCGTCGACCTGGGGAACGAGCGCTACGCCATCAGCCCGCACGAGACCGACGTGCTCGCCGCGCGGATCGTCGACCTCCTGAACGGCAAGCGTGGTCGTCGCAACAAGGACACCCACCGTCTCTTCGTGCTGAGGACGTATCCGGACGGCCGTACACGCTGGTACTCGGCGGACCCGCCGACGACCTGGGAGGACGCGAAGCGCCGCCTGGTCGCCGCCGGCGTGCTCGACGACCGCGTGATGCTGCCGACCGACTGGAAGCTGGTCGCGGATCCGCCTTGGCGTGTCCCGCCCGGCGTGCCGACGGGTCGGGTTCGCCCGCTGCCGTGAGGAGGACACCATGATCACCGAACGAAAGAGCAACACCGGCCGCACCGTCGCCGTCGTCGGCGGCGGCGCGCTCCTGCTGCTCCTCTTGTTCCGCGGCAAGGGCTGGGGACTCGGAGGCAGCGGAGGAGGAACCGGCGCCGGCGGGGACGAGCTGCGCAGCCCCTGCCGCGTGCGCATCGACGCCGATGGCCTCGAGCTCGACGGCCAGCGCGCCGATCTGCCGACGACCATCGAGCGCTGCAAGGCTGCCGGGCGCGCGGACGTCACGGCGACCGGCGCTGCGATCGTCGGCGTGATCGCGAGGACGGTGCAGGCGCTCAAGGACGCGGGCGTGGACGTCTACGCCGATCCGTCCGTGTGGGACACCGTCGGCTACGCATCGTCGAGGGCGCGATGAGCGCCGGCAAGCTCTCCTTTCCGGTCGTCGCGCTCGGCGCCGCCAGCGCGTTCGCGCTGTTCAGCCTGTTCCGCCCGCGCGGCGCGAGCGCCGCGCCGATGACTGGGCCAGCGCCAGTTCATGAGCCGACGCCGAGCACCGGCTTCACGTTCGGTCGCCCCGTCCCCTCGAACGTGCGCGCGATCGCGACGAGCGGCTGGCCGCGTCCGCGCGGCGACCGACTCCACCGTGCGCTCGACATCCCGCTACCGACCGGCACGCCGATCCTCGCGATCGACGACGGCATCGTCGTGCGCGTTCGTCACACCGACGTCAACGACGCGGGCAAGTGGGTCGGCGTCCGCCATCCGTCCGGCGTCGTCTCGCGGTACCTGCATCTCTCGAAGGCGGGCGTGGAGCTCGGTCAGGTCGTGCGGCGTGGCGACGTCGTCGGCCTGTCCGGCAACACCGGGAACAGCCGCAACCCGCACCTGCATCTCGATCTTCGCGTGCCCGCGGAGATGCTGCCCACGATCGAGCGACTCGTCGGGAAGCCGCGCAGCGGCTGGGGACCTGCCATGTCCGGCTTCGGTCACTCGATTCCCGGCGAGCCGTGGATTCCCGTCGACGGCTATCGCGCCGATCTCCGTCGGGATGCCACGGCCGAGGGCATCCCGCTCCTCGTGGCCAACGCGCCTCGCAACGGCTCGCTCGAGTACCGGCCGGTCGGCAAGCGCGGCGAGCCGTATCCGGAATGGCTGCGCCGGTTGCGCGGCTCGTCGGGCGTGTACGTGATCCGCGAGCGCGACGGCGACGGTGATCCGGTCATCGTCTACGTGGGCGAATCGCATGCGAACCGGCTGTACGAAACACTGACGCGGCATTTTCAGGCGTGGCGCCGCTGGAAGTCGTTCTGGAAGAACCAGTACAGCCAGGGCCACGATCCCGGGCTGACGTACCGGCGCGACCGCGTCGAGGTCGCGGTCAGGGTCACGACCCCGTCGAAGGCGATCGACGAGGAGGCGCGGCTGATCCGCCGCCTCCGCCCTCGCGACAATCTCCTCGGCCAGCTCGAGCTCGAGGAAGCGCCGTTCTGAAACGGCAGGAAGGAAGCACCGATGGACCAGATGATCGAAGCGATCCGCGCCGCCGTCGCCGAGGGCGCCACGGCGGAACAGAAGTCGTTCGGCGCCCAGGCGTGCCGGACGATCCTGACCGCGCTCGAGGTCGAGCCCGGCAAGGCGATGGTCCTCGCCGGCACGCCGCCGGCGAGCCCGCTCGCGGGCATCTCCGCCGAGCAGGCGATCGACCTCTTGATCGCGCGCCTCAGCGCGCTGGTCCCCGCGGACGGGAAGCCGTCCGCCGGGTCGGCGCCGCCCGAGCGCACCGGCCTCCGCATCGCGCTCGTGCAGCCGCCGGCGCGTCCCCGCCCGCGAGGCGGGCGTTGATGGCCGTTGCAGTATGCACGCTGGTGTCTTACAGTCGCGTGCATGCACCAGGACGCCTCGCTGACGATCCGGCTGCCATCGGCGGTCAAGTCCGCGCTGGAAGATGCCGCCGCGAGAGAGTTCCGCACCGTGTCGCAGTACTGCGTGGTGGTGCTGGCGAAGCACCTGGGGGTGCCGCTTGAGCCGCGAGGCCAGCGGAACACCCGAGCCCGCCGGCGAGGTCGACGAGCGTGACCGCTGGTTCCTCGATCAGCTGATCGAGGATGCCTGGCGCGACCTGCTTCACCGTCTCCGAGAGCAACCCAAGCCCGAGCAAGGCTGACGAGGACCCCATGGACCCCAAGATCGCCCAGAAGATCGCCACCGGCCGCGTCGGCGTGTACGCACGCTACTCGTCCGACCTGCAGAACGAGAGCAGCATCGACGACCAGGCTCGCCGCGCCCGCGAGGCAGTCGCCCGCGTCGGCGGCGACCCGGCCAAGGCGATCATCTTCCCGGACTTCGCGCTGTCCGGGACCAGCATGGAGCGGCCGGGCCTCGAGAAGCTCCTGCGCGCCGTCGACGAGGGCCGGATCGACATCATCCTGACCGAGGACGTGTCGCGCATCTCGCGCGACATGGGTGACGCCGCCAACATCTTCAAGCGGCTCCAGTTCGCCGGCGTGCCGCTGATCGGGCTCTCCGATGGCATCGACACCAGCGGCAAGCAGGGGAAGCTGACCTACGCCTTCAAGAGCATGATGGCGGAGTGGTACATCGACGAGCTCCGCGAGCGCACACTGCGCGGGCTCGAGGGTCGCGCCCTCGCCGGCTACGCGACCGGCGGCCTGCCCTTCGGCTTCAAGACCATGGCGGTCACCGACGAGCGCGGCCGCGTCGTGCACGAGATCGCGATCGATCCCGACGCCGCGGTGCTGGTCCGCCGCATCTTCGGGCTTTACCTCGACGGCAAGAGCCTGAGCCAGATCGCCAAGCTCCTGAACCGCGAGCATGTCCCGTCGCCGCGTTCCGGCTCGAAGCACAAGCGCATGGGCTGGGGCGCCTCGACGATCCGCGCGATGCTCTACAACGAGAAGTACGCCGGCGTGTGGCGCTTCAAGGAGCGCGAGTGGGTCAAGGTGCCCGGCACCAACAAGCGCCGGCCGAAGGATCGCGCGCCCGAGGACGTCATCACGGTGCAGCGTCCCGAGCTCCGCATCGTCCACAAGGATCTGTGGGACGCGGTCCGCGCCAAGCTCGCCGCGACCAAGAAGCAGTACACGAAGAACGGCAAGCAGTCGGTCCGCAACCGCGGCAACTACGTCCTGTCCGGCGTGCTCGTCTGCGACGAGTGCGGCACCACACTGACCGTCTACGGCGGCTCGACCCACCGCTACTACAAGTGCGGCACGCACCGATCGAAGGGCACGTGCCCGAACGACATGACCGTCCGCGAGGACATCGCGCGGACCAAGATCCTGGCGATGATCCGCGACGCGCTGATGAGCCCCGAGGGCATCGCGCACGTCCGCCGCAAGATCGCCGAGCACCTCCGCGACTACGCCAAGAACCTCGATCAGGAGATCGGCGCGCGCCGCGAGCGGCTGGTGCGCACCGAGCAGCGGATCAAGGGACTGGTCAGCTTCATCGCCGACGGCGACCGCACCGATGCCGTCGTCTCCGGTCTTCGCGATCTCGAGGCCGGCGCGAAGACCGAGCGGGCCGAGATCGAGCGCCTCGTGGCCGACTCGCACCAGCCGCTCCGCCTCCCCAGCATCGAGGAGATCACCCGGATGGTCTTCGACCTGGAGGCCCGGGCGACCCTGGACCCGGTGAAGACCCGCGCCCAGCTCCAGCGCTGGCACAAGAGCTCGGTGATCCGGGTTCGGAAGCGGCCGGACGGGGTCGTCGAAGCCTTCGGCGACCTGCTCCCCTTGGCCATCCTCTCGGAATCCAACGATTCCAAGGACCCGAAAATGTCGAAGCACGGTAACCCGGGGTCGCCGGATTACCGTGCTACGAGCTTTGTAGCGGGGGCAGGATTTGAACCTGCGACCTTCGGGTTATGAGCCCGACGAGCTACCAGGCTGCTCCACCCCGCATCAAGGAAGTCACCATCTTGTCAGGTGCCGCTGGCGTTTCCGGCTTGGGACCGGTCCCGTTCAGCG
>JAIOII010000759.1 GCA_019912685.1 Kofleriaceae bacterium | reverse complement strand
CGCCGGCGGCAGCAGCGGTCAGCCCGTCTTGCTCGATCAGACGATCCTTGCCGAGGCGGGCACGACGATCGGCGCGCGTGATCTCGCCATCGCCGACGACGGCGCCGTGATCATCGCGCTCGCGTACCGCGGCGACGCCGTGTTCGTCGGCTCGCAGCCGCCCTCGTACATGCGCGCGGACGACTCGTACGCGAGCGTGGTCGCCGAACTCGGCACCGATCTCATCTGGCAGTGGCGGATCTTCCTCCTCGACCTGAACATGGAGGTGAAGACGGTCGCGACCCGGGGCGACCAGGTCGCGGTCGGCGGCACCTACCGCGGCGCCTTCTCCCTGTTCAACCCGCTCGAGGTCACGATGCCGGCGCCGACCGACATCGACAACGGCTTCGTCCTCGAGCTCCACCGCTGATGATTCAACAGAGCGCGAACGCCGCCTTCGACGTGCAGCCGAGACGCACGGCGAGCTGACGCGCCGCCTCGTCAAACGGCCCCTCCGAGCACCGTGACCCCCTCGCGGTCCTCCACGCCGCGAGGGCGGCGCGCAGGCGTGCCTCGAAGGTGGTCGCCCCATCCGCCGCGCTGTCTGCCATGGCGCGACTGGTCTCGCCCGCCCCGAAGCCCATGCCCCGCATCGCGAGCGTGACCTCGCGGTCCACCTCGACCGCAGCGAGCTCGGGTGTGTGGGCCTCGATCGCGGCGGGTGGATGACCGACGTCCGCTTCGCGGGCCGTTCCCTCGGCGCCTGCCGGCAGGGCGCTATCCACACACGCCGGCTCCTCCGCGCTCCCGCGCCGCGCGCGTGCCTGCTCGCGCTTCTCGCGCATGAAGTCCTTGCCGAGAACCCGCTCCGCCTCGTACTGGTTGTGAGGACCGCAGAGCCATCTCAGCCCATCGGCGGTCGGCTGCCCGCCGCGGCACACGAGCGTCCGGTGATCGAGCTCGAGGAATCCGCGCTCGGTGCACCGCACGCCCTCGTCGCTCACGAACGCGCACTGCTCGCCGTCCCGCTCGCTGACCACTCGCCGGACCTCGTTCGGCACGTATCGAGGATCGGCATCCGCGCTCCGCGCCTTCGCCGCCCGCGGCCGTGACGTCTTGCCGAACTTCTCCTTCTCCAGGTCCGCCAGCAAGGCATCGAGCGCCCGGTCGAGGACTTCCTCCAGATCGCCGCTCGGGCTCCTGTGCCGCAGGAGCGCCTGCGCGCGCAGGAGCTTGTCTCTCGTCGCCTCGCCGATCGTGACCTGGAGCCCGTACCGCTCGGGCGACCGCGCCCGCACGCGGTCGGGAACTGGATCCGGATCCACCTTCCCGGTGGCTGGATCTGGATCAAGCTCGAGCGTCTCGTTCGCTTGCCCGTTACCGGGCATCCGCGTGATCTGCGCCGGGAGGTCGGGGCGCGGCGAGAGCCTCGCGACGAGCTCTTCGATCTCCGCCTTGCTGGCGTGGGTCGCGGTGGCCAGGAGCTCCTCGACGTTGTCGTCCCGGAAGTGCGGCGCCAGCATCACCACGCCGGTCACGTGCATGCGCCCATCGGCGATCGCGTCGAAGATCGCCGGGAACCGCCGCGCGACCCGGGCGGCGCGGATCCGCTTGAACGCGACGTCCTCGGCGAAGTGCAACACGCTCACGCAATACCCGTGCATCGACGAGCAGGCCGCGGGCAGGTACAGCTTCCGCTCGTCGACCTCGCCCAGGTGGGCGAGCAACGCGGCGGTGGTCTCCCGGTCCGTTGTGGCCAGCGCCGCGAGCCCGGTGAGCAACGTGTCATCGGAAACGTGGTCGAGCTTGAACGCGCGCATGGTTCTCTCTATCACGCACTTTTTCGGCCTCGCAGAATGCCCGTAGCGCCACGAGGAGGCCTCCGGACTCGCGAATCGACCCGACGCGCCTTCTCGTTCAACCAGCGCCGAGCCACGCGCACCAGCACGCGATCGATCGACGACTCTCGATTGCGTGCCTTGCGTGCCTCGGACCGCTGTCAAGAACTTTCGGGCGACGTGTTCACGATTCTCATGTGTGTGGGATGCGCGTGTCCGGAATCCGGACAGATGCGTCGCGCGGCGATCTGCCGGCGATGGCGATGGCGACGTTGCCGTTGCGCTCCGCCACCCGACCCCAGGGCGTCCACGCCGCCGCTCCGCCAGCGCAAGCATCGCGCGGCCTGGCGCGCGGCTCCGTCCATTCTCGCCCGGCTCCAGCCGCACACTCCGCACACTCCGCTTCCTCTCCACGATCTCTATCTCGCCTTGCGCGCTCCGCCGGAGGGGGCGGCCGGCGCGGGGGACGCCGGGTCGCGACGCGTCGCGCATGGAGCGTGACCGACGCGGCTCCAGCCTCCCGCGGCACCCGGACGTGCGTCTCCGCGGCGGCGCTGGGCGTCACCACCGCCGCTGGCGC
>JAIOII010000758.1 GCA_019912685.1 Kofleriaceae bacterium | reverse complement strand
GGGCAGCACCTCGATCAGCGGCCCGCGCACCCGCCGCTCGTCGGCGCGTGGCCGGCGATCACCGAGCGAGCGGCGCGTCAGCGGATCCGAGAGCCCGATCGGATCCCACAGCACCGCGACCCGACCGCGCCACGGCGTGAGGTCGCGCAGCTGCTGGGTGATGAGCAGCGAGCGGTAGCCCTCGTCGGCCTCGACGTCCCAGCGCGAGGTGACCGAGAGGACCTCCTCGAGCGTCGCCAGCGTGCCCTTGCGGCGGCGCCAGTGGACGATGCGGGCCAGCACCGCGCGCTGCACGACGGCGTCGGCGGTGACGAAGCGCGCGCGGAACAGGTGAGCGATCAGCGCCAGCGCCTCGGGGTGGGCGCGCTCGACGAAGTGATCGTCCCACAGGCCGCCGATCGCGTCGTACAGCTCGTCGAGCTGGCGACCGAGCACGCCGGTGAGCGCGGTCAGCGGGCTGACCACGTCCAGGCCGGTGCCGACCGCGCCGCCGTCGCCGACCACGCGCGCGTCGCGCTGGTGGTAGATGCCCGGGATGAGCGCGGGCAGGCGCAGCGACGGGCGCAAGAGGGCTGGATCGCGTTCGCCGCTCATGGATCGTGACCTTCCTCGTAGGCGATGGCGACGCCGTCGTTGCCATCGGCGGGTTCGGCCCAGGCCAGCACCTCGCGTGGCCGGATGACGATGCGCGCGCGCAGCTGCGGCGGCTCGCCGGCGCGGTACAGCTCGCGCACCACGATCGAGTGCAGCCCGGGGACGCCGTCGGTGGCCTCGTACAGCGCCGAGATCGCCAGATCGTCGCCGAGGTCGACGCGCGAGGCCGACAGCAAGCCTGCGGCGTCGTCGACGCCGAGCCGCGCCCGCACGTCGCGCACCACCGCGATCGGATCGGCGCCGCGCCGGTAGCGCACGATCAGCGCCGCGCGCACCGGGACCAGGATGCGGTTCTCGACGACGACGTCGAGGCCGGGCGGCACGCGCAGGCGCAGGTGCAGGGCCAGCTTGTCGAGCTCGCTCGGCGACAGCTCCGCGCGGTCGGGCCCCGAGACCACCACCGCGATCTGGTACGGCCTGCGAGGATCGCGGGTGGCGCGCGCCCGGTCGACGCCGTCGTAGCCGCGGGCCAGCGCCACCACGTCGGACAACGAGATCGCGCGATCGATCGCGCCGACCGCGGTCGGGCCGAGATCGCGGGCGCCGCTGCGCGCCTCGGCGTCGGCGCCGCCGTCGGTGATGAGCGGGTTGGACACGCTCTCGACCGAGGGGTGCTGGCTGACGATGACGTCGATGCGGCCGGCGGCGCGGTTGCCCGTGACGCCGATGCCGGTGCGGTAGCTGGCGACGATCGGCGCGCCGGCGGGAAGGCGCGCGCCGTTCTCGCCGTCGCCGAAGCGCAGGCGATGTCCGCCACCGTGCGCCGGCTCGACGGCGAACACGGCGTCATGGGGCCCGGCCGACAGCAGATCGTCGACGAGCTTCCACGGCCGACCGGCGACGGTGAGCGCGATCTCGGGCGCGCGGCCGCGCGCGGCGGTCGGCGAGCGCAGCCAGGTCAGCGGCACCGTGCTCAGCCGGGCCGTGCGACCGTCGGGGGCGGCGGTCAAGGTCTCGATCACGGCCTTGCCGTGGCTGATCGGCACGATGTTGCCGAGGAAGATGGTGCGGTCGAGATCGTAGGACCGCGCCAGCGCAGGCTGCAGCTGCACCCGCATCATCGCCTTGCTCTCGCCGCGCGGCACCTCGCGGGTGATGCGCACGACGCGGTGCAGGGTATGGAAGCGGCGCTCGGTCACGGTCTTGCCGTCGGCGCCGGTGCGCGTGAGCTCCTCGCCGACCACCAGGTGATCGCCGAGCTGCAGCGGCGGATCGACATCGTGCTCGCCGTCCCGGATCGGCGGCAGGTACACCGCGTCGAGCCCGGCCGCCGCCGTGCCGCGCGCCGGTGCGCCGGTGGGCCCGCCGAAGGTCTGATCGAGCCGCGAGAGCACCTGGGGACCGCGCAGCAGCACCAGCTGATCGCGGGCCTCCTGGATCATCCCGCCGACGAAGGCGTCGAGGAACGCCGCCATCTGATCGAGGCGCCTGGCGTAGGCGGCGTCGGACTCGCCGGCGCAGCGGGCGAGGACGCCCTCCAGCGCCGCCACCGCGTCGGCGTGACGCCGGGCGAGGAGCCGCAGCTGGCGCGCGATGATCTCCTGCGACTCGGAGAGGGTGCCGAGCGCCGCCGCCGCCGCCGCGGCTTCCTGCGCGGCGAGATCCTGGGCCGCGCACAGCTCGGCGCACAGCGCGTCGAGCTGGACCTGGCAGGCGCCGTCGGCGCCCAGCTCGAGTTCGGCGATCATCCTCGCCAGGTCGCGCGCCTTGGCCTTGGCCCGGGCGACGCGGCGCGCGGGCCAAGGCC
>JAIOII010000757.1 GCA_019912685.1 Kofleriaceae bacterium | reverse complement strand
GCGCGCGAGCGATCGGCGAGCGCGCGCTCGCCCGCATGCGGCGCGAGCACACGTACGCGCATCGCGCCGTCGACGTCGAGGCGGCGCTGGGCGATCCGCCGCGGCCGCGCCGCCGCCGCGCATCGTCGCCGCCGATCCGGCCCAAGCAGATCGTCATCTTCGGGCGCTCGATCACGTCGTCGTGGGGCAACGGCCACGCGACGACGTACCGCAGCCTGGTTCGCGCGCTCGCCGACCGCGGCCACGAGGTCCTCTTCGTCGAGCGCGACGTGCCCGCGTACGCCGACCACCGCGACCTCACGCATCCCGCGTACGCCCGCACCGTGCTCTACGCCTCCCTCGGCGAGATGCGCGCGCGCTTCGAGTCGGTGGTCCGCGACGCGGACCTCGTCATCGTCGGATCGCACGTCGCCGACGGCATCGACGTCGGCGACTGGGTCCAGGCGACGGCGCGCGGCGCGACGGCGTTCTACGACCTCGACACGCCGGTGACGCTGGCGCGCCTCGCGGCCGGCGACTGCGCGTACCTGCGCGCCGATCAGGTGCCCGGGTACCAGCTCTACCTGTCGTTCACCGGTGGACCGACGCTGGCGCGCCTCGAGCGTGACTTCGGCGCTCCCCGCGCCCGCGCGCTCCACTGCTCGGTGGATCCCGATCAGCTCGTGCCGGAGCGTCGCCCGCGCCGCTGGTCGATCGGCTACATGGGCACGTACGCGTCTGACCGTCAGCCGGCGCTCGAGCGCCTCCTGCTCGAGCCGGCGCGCCGCTGCCCGGCGCACACGTTCTCGGTCGCCGGTCCGAAGTACCCGGCGAGCGTCGAGTGGCCGCCGAACGTCGAGCGGATCGATCACCTCGCGCCCGCCGAGCACGGAGCCTTCTACAGCCGCGTCGCGTTCACGCTCAACCTCACGCGCGGGGACATGATGCAGGCAGGCTGGTCGCCGAGCGTGCGCCTGTTCGAGGCCGCCGCCTGCGGCGCCCCGATCATCAGCGACCTCTGGGAGGGCCTCGACCACTTCTTCGAGCCCGGCGAGGAGATCCTCGTCGCCCGCCATACCGACGACATCCTCGGCTGGCTGCGCATGCCCGACGACGAGCGGCGCGCGATCGGCGCCCGGGCCAGGGCGCGCGTCGTCGCCTCGCACTCGTCGACGCACCGGGCGATCGAGCTCGAGCGCTACCTGGGAGAGCTGGGATGACCCTCTCCTGGCACGGAGGTTGAAACGTTCTCGCTCGCCATGTCGATCCGGGCCCCGTGGCTGGCGTTGATCATCTCCACCGTCGCCGCCTGCGGAGGCGGCGATCCCGATGTTCCGACAGATGCTGCGGACGATCCTGCGAGTGATGCGCCCGCGGATGCGACGATCGTCACCGACGCGTCACCGGACGGCGCGGTCGACGGCGGACTCGACGCCGCGATCGACGCGCCGGTCGCGGACGCGCCGGTCGCGGACGCGCCGGTCGCGGACGCCGCGCTCGCCGATGCTGCGGTCGACGCCGCAAGCGATGCGCCGATCGACGCGCCCTCGACGGGGCGGTTTCGCACGGTCGGCGGGCTCGCACAGCCGCGCCTGCAGCACGCCGCGGCGCGCTTGCCCGATGGTCGGGTGCTCGTCGTGGGCGGCATCGTGCAGGCGTCGCCGGGATCGAGCTGGACGGCGACCGCCGACGCCGAGGTCTTCGATCCCGTCACCGAGACGTTCGCGCCGGTCGCGCCGATGGCGCTCCCGCGCAGTCGGCCCCACGCCACGACGCTCACCGATGGACGCGTGCTGGTGACCGGCGCCGCGACGGTGCCCGGTGGGCGCGTGCCCAAGACCGAGATCTTCGATCCGGCGACGAACACGTTCGTCGCCGGGCCCGACACGCTCTCCGTCCACACCGCGCACACCGCGACCCTGCTCGCCGACGGCCGTGTGCTGGTCGCCGGTGCGTCCGTCGAGGCCTACGTGCCGGCGACCAGCAGCTTCCAGCCGCTGCCGCCGCTGAACCTGCTCGCGCCGTTGCACGAGGCGACCCGGCTCGCGAACGGCCGGGTGCTCCACTCCGGCGGGCCGCATCAGGGCAGCTCCGGCGGCGGCACGCGCGACGACGCCGAGGAGTTCGATCCGGCGACCAGCACGTTCGCGATCACGGGCGACATGGCGACGCCGCGTGCCTCGCACCAGCTCGTGACGCTGCCGGGCGGGCGCGCGCTCGTGACCGGCGGATACATCGGGCTCGGCGGCGCGGTCGAGATCTACGAGACGGCCGAGGTCTACGATCCGGTGACGCGCACGTTCGCGTCGGTCGGCGCGATGACCACCAGTCGGTCGTCGCACACGGCGACGCCGCTCGTCGATGGCCGCGTGCTCGTCACCGGTGGCTCGAGCGACGGCATGGGCACCGCGCCCGACAACACCTTCGAGGTGGTGGCGAGTGCCGAGCTCTACGATCCCGCCGCGCCGACCGCCGAGCTCTACGAGCCCTGATCGACGATGGTGCCGTTCTTGCTCCGCCTGGACTCACAGAAACGGAGCAAGCCATGGAGAGTAGAGCCAAGCTGTTCGGGCATCCGGTTCACCAGATGCTCATCGTGTTCCCACTCGGCCTTCTCGCGACCTCGTTGCTGTTCGACATCGTCTACCTGGCGACGGACAACCCGCGGTGGGCCGACATCGCGTACTGGATGATCGCGAGCGGCATCGTCGGCGGGCTGATCGCCGCGATCTTCGGGCTCGTCGATTTCCTCGCGATCCCGAGCGGCACGCGCGCCCGGCGCATCGGCGCGCTGCACGGCATCGGCAACGTGATCGTCGTCGGCCTGTTCGCGGCCAGCTGGCTCGTCCGCTACGACGCGCCGATGTCCCCGGAGGCCGGCGCGATCGTGCTCTCGGCGCTCGGCGTGGCGCTGGCGCTCTTCACCGGCTGGCTCGGCGGCGAGCTCGTCGACCGGCTCGCGGTCGGCGTCGACACGGGCGCGCACCTCGACGCGCCGAGCTCGCTGTCGAATCGCCCCGCGACCGAGCACCATCGCGTGGCGCAGCGCTAGGTTGCGCGCGCCGGCACCGCGGTTGCAGCACCACCTCCCATGCTGCTGCTCATCCTTCTCATCCTGCTGGTGCTGTTCCTGGCCGGCGGCACGCTCAACTACGGCCGCTGGGGCGCGGGTGGGCTCTCGCCCGCCGCGATCATCGTCATCATCCTCCTGATCCTGCTCGCCACCGGCAACCTGCACCTCTGACGCCGGCTACGGCAGCGACGGGGTCACGCCCATCTCCGTGAGGAGGTGGTCGGCCCCGTCGATGAGGTCCATCGTCCAGAGGACATAGCGGATGTCGGTGTGGATCGACCGGGTGATGACCGGATCGAAGACCACGTCGGACGAGACGCTCTCGATCGTGCCGTCGAACAGGAGGCCGACGAGCTCGCCCTTGCCGTCGAGCGTCGGCGAGCCCGAGTTGCCGCCCGTCGTGTCGACGTCGGAGAGGAAGTCGACCGGCACCTCGCCGAGCGCCGGGTCGGCGTAGCGCCCCCACCGCTTCGCCTTCGCCGCGTCGAGGAGCGCCTGGGGGGCGTCGAACGGCTCCTCGCCCTTGTCCTTCGCCGGGATCTCCGACACCACCGTGAACGGGCGGCCCTCGCCGCGTCGCTTCACCGTGCCGTAGGTCACGCGCAGCGTGCTGTTGGCGTCGGGCGCGAGCGCGCCGTCGAGCGCCTCGCGCATCGCCACCGCGTACTTCGGCGCGAGCAGGAGCCGGTCGCCGGCGCGGCGCTCGTTGCGCTCCTCGAGCGCCTTCAGGAGCGGGCGCATCGCGAGCGCGGCCTTGATGATCGGGTCCTTCGACGCCTTCAGCTTGCGCGTCGTGCCCCTGGTCAGGAGCTCGAGCCGCACCTTCTCGTCGGTGAGCGTCGTCGCCTCGTACCACTCCGCGATGCGGCGATCGACGAGCGCCTCGGTCACCGCCTCGCCCTTCTTCGCGCCGAGCAGCGTCGCGAGCCACGGCCGCTCGGCTTCCGGCTGCGCGAGCGCGCGCATGAGCCCGAGCTTCAGGAACACGCGATCGATCTCGGCGTCGAACTGCGCCGCGACCTGCTTCTGCTGCGCGATCAGGTCGGGCAGGTCGCGCTCCTGGAACCCGGCCTTGCGATCGGCGTCCTTCTTCTGCCGCTCCTCCGCCATGCGCACGAGCAGGTGCGCGACCTGCAGCATCCCCGAGCCGCCGACGGCGCGGTTGAAGACGTTGTCCTGCTTCGCCGTCCGGCGCTCGTCGACGAACGTCGCCTCGAGCGCGTCGATCGCCCGGGCATACTCCTCGCGGCCGCTCTGCGACGCCCACGCCCGCACCTTCTCGTCGAGCGCCTGCTTGCGCGCGAGCGCGTCGCCGCGCTTCAGCCCCTCGAGCGTGCCCTGCTGGTTCTCGAGCGCGTTCTGCACGAACTGCTTGAACATGCCGGCCTTGATCGCCGTCATGCCGCCCTTCCTCTGCAGCACGTCGAGCGCGTCGTACGCCTCCTGGATCTGTTCGATGCGCTGCGGGAACGTGAAGTCGACGTCGAACTGCACCTCCGAGTACGTGGTCACGCGCTCGGTGCTGCCGGGATAGCCCGCCACCAGCACGAAGCCGCTCTCGGCGAGCGGCGTGGACGCGACCTTCAGCCAGTGCTTCGGCTGATAGGGCACGTTGCCCGGCGATGGCTCGGCCGAGGCGCCGTCCTTCGCGACGTACGCCCGCAGGAACGCGTAGTCACCGGTGTGGCGCGGCCACGCCCAGTTGTCGATCTCGCCGCCGTAGTTGCCGATCGACCGGCGCGGCGCGTGCACGAGGCGCACGTCCTTGATCTCGAGCGTCTCGATGAGCTGCAGCTCGGCGGCGCGATAGAAGCTCTCGACCTCGCAGCGGATGCCGGGCCGTCCCTTCTCGCAGGCGGCGACGAGCGCCTTCTCCCGCTGCTCGATCGCCTTCGTGCGCTTGCCCGGATCGGTGATGTCGGCGATGCCCTTCATCACCTCCCCGGTCACGTCGCGCGCGCCCAGGGTCACGTACACGCGCTGCGCCGGCCCGGCGGGCAGCTCGTCGGCGCGGGTCCTGGCCAGGTAGCCGGTCTCGACGTAGTTGTGATCGGGCGTCGCGTTGACCTGCAGCGCCGTCTGCACGCAGTGGTGGTTGGTGATGATGAGCCCGTCGGGAGACACGAACGATCCGGTGCAGCCCCCGAGCGACACCACGGCGCCGAGCGGCGCGCCGAGCGGATCGGCGAGCGCCGCCGCGTCGATCGCGACGCCCATCGCGGTCAGGTTGCGCGCGTGCACCGGCAGCGTCATCTGCCGTGGCATCCACATGCCGCCCGGGTTCTGGAAGGCGCGGCGCGCGGCCAGCGCCGGGTCGGTCGATGCGATAGGTGCTTTCGAATCGCCGGCATCGTCACCCGGCGACGCGCCGCCGCCGGGGCCGGTGCCTGCGCCGGTGACCTTGGCGCCACCGCCACACGAGAGCGTCGCCGCGATGAGGAGCGTCGTGAGGACTCTGGGCTTCACGCCGGCTTCGTATCACGTCCGCGGTTCGTGATCGCGCCGACGATCGTGTCGCCAGCGCGCGCACTGTGGCGAGAGCGCACAGCGCACGGTTCGCGCCGATGCCGCCGAAACTCCTGCCGCGTCGCAAACATTCGGACCTGGCGGAACGGGAACGGGCTTTGAAAGAGGGTGCATGGCACTGCCGTGGATCAGTCCGTCACAACCGAATCCGAACCTCTCCTCGGTCCCGAAGCGCGGGTCGTCGGCATCGGCGCCTCGGCGGGAGGCCTCGAGTCGCTGGAGCAGCTCTTCACGGCACTGCCCGCCGACACCGGCATGGCGTTCGTCGTCGTCCAGCACCTGTCGCCCGACTTCCGCAGCATGATGGACGAGCTGATCGCGCGGTACAGCGAGATGCCGGTCCTCGTCGCGCAGGACGGGATGCCGCTGCGGCCGAACCACATCTTCCTCATGCCGGCGCGCAAGGAGATGATCGTCCGCGACCGACGTCTGGTCCTGGCCGACAAGGACCCGCACGCCTTCTCCCTGCCGATCGACATGTTCCTGCGCTCGCTCGCCCACGATCTGGGCGACAAGGCGGTCGCGATCATCCTCTCGGGCAGCGGCAGCGACGGCTCGCGCGGCGCCGTCGAGGTGCACGGCGCCGGTGGCCTCGTGCTCGCCGAGGCGCCGCTGTCCGCGCGCTTCGACGGCATGCCCATGTCGGTGCTGGCCACCGGCGTCGTCGATCACTCGCATGCGCCGCGCGACCTGGCCCGCGTCCTGTGCGGCCTGCCGCCGGCGAGCTCGGCAGCCGACGAGGCGCCCGCGCTCAGCGACGACCCGGCGACGGACGGCGTGCTGCGCCTCCTGCGCGAGCATTTCGGGATCGACTTCTCGCTGTACAAGACGACCACCGTCGGTCGCCGCATCCAGCGCCGCCTCGACCTCCTGCGTCTCGGATCGATGCGCGAGTACCTGGCCCAGCTGCGCGCGGCGCCCGACGAGCTCGACGCGCTCTACCAGGATCTCCTGATCGGCGTCACGCAGTTCTTCCGCGACCCGGACGCGTTCCGGCAGCTCGAGACCGAGGTCCTGCCCAAGCTCCTCGAGGCCATCCCCAGCAACGAGGAGATCCGGCTGTGGATCGCCGGCTGCGCCACCGGCGAGGAGGCGTACTCGATCGCGATGCTCTTCTGGGAGGCGATCGAGCGTGCGCGGCGCCCGGTGAACATCAAGATCCTCGCGACCGACGTGCACCAGCAGTCGCTCGACCTCGCGAGCGCCGGCATCTACGGCGCGGAGCAGCTCGGGAACGTGAGCCCGGCGCGCATGGCGCGCTTCTTCACCCGGCGCTCGAGCGGGTACCAGGTCTCGCAGGACCTGCGTCAGATGATCGTGTTCGCCCGGCACAACGTCACCAAGGACGCGCCGTTCACGAAGATGCACTTCATCTCGTGCCGGAACATGCTCATCTACCTGCAGCCGCACGCCCAGCGGTCGGTGCTGTCCCTGTTCCATTTCGGCCTGGCGTCCGGCGGCATCCTCTTCCTCGGGGCCAGCGAGAGCCCCGGGCAGCTCGCCGACGAGTTCGTCACCCTCGACGATCACTGGAAGATCTATCGCAAGCGCCGCGACGTCCACCTGCTCAGCCAGGTGCGCCTGCCGCTGCATCGCCAGCAGGCGCGGCGGCCGTCGGCGTTCGACGTCGCGCGCACGCACGGCGCCGATCCGCTGATGCTGCAGACGTACGATCAGCTCCTCGACCGGTTCATGCCGCCGGGGTTCCTGATCGACGAGGAGCGCGTCCTGGTCGACAGCTTCGCCGGCGCCGAGAAGATCCTGCGCGTCCGCCGCCGCCGGCCCTCGACCAACATCCTCGAGCTGCTCGACGACGAGCTGCGGTCGGTGGTCGCCGGCGCGATCCAGCGCGCGCTCAAGGACCTGAAGCGCGTGTCGTACTCCGGCGTGCGCATCCCGACCGAGACCGGCGAGCTGCGCGCGACCGTGGTCGCGGAGCCCCTCGTCCACCCGCGCACCAGCGTCCGGCACGTCCTGCTCACGTTCCCGGACCTCGGCGACGAGGAGCTGAGTGCGCGCACCGCGCTCGAGACCATCGACGCCGGCAGCCCGGAGGCGATCGCGGCCGCGCAGGCGTCACGCGAGCGGCTCGACGGGCTCGAGGCCGAGCTCTCGTACACCAAGGAGACCCTGCAGGCGACGATCGAGGAGCTCGAGACCTCGAACGAGGAGATGCAGGCGACCAACGAGGAGCTGGTCGCCGCCAACGAGGAGCTGCAGAGCACCAACGAGGAGCTGCACTCGGTCAACGAGGAGCTCTACACCGTCAACGCCGAGTACCAGCAGAAGATCCAGGAGCTCAAGGAGCTCAACACCGACATGGCGCATCTCCTCGAGGGCACCGACGTCGGCACGGTCTTCCTCGACGGGGACCTGCGCATCCGTCGCTTCACGTCGCAGATCGCCGGCGTGTTCCGCTTCCAGCGCTACGACATCGGTCGCGAGATCCGCGACTTCTCGCACAACATCGTCCGGCCCACGCTCATGGACGAGATCGAGCGGGTGCGGCACGAGGGGACGCACGTCGAGGACGAGGTCCGCGACCGCGACGGCAAGCCGTACTTCCTGCGCATCCTGCCCTACCGCGTGCGCCAGCACGAGAACGGGCGCGAGCACAGCGAGATCGAGGGCGTGGTCCTGACCCTCACCGACCTCAGCGCCCTCGACCACGCCCGCTCGCGCCTCTGCCAGCTCGCCGCGATCATCGAGCACAGCGACGACGCGATCGTGGGCGCCGGCATCGACGGCACGATCACGTCGTGGAACCGCGCCGCGGAGCAGATGTTCGGGTTCGTCGCCGAGGAGGCGATCGGCCGCAACCTCCGCATGCTGGCGTGGCCGGGCCGCGAGCACGAGCTGGCGGAGGCGCTCGCGCAGCTCGAGCGCGGCGGGCGGGTCGAGCACCTGGCGGCGCTGTGCCGGCACGAGGACGGGCGGCGCCTCGACGTGTCGACCACGGTGTCGACCGTGCTCGGCGATCACGGCCAGGTGATCGGGCTGTCGGCGATCACCCGCGACATCTCCGCGCTTGCGGAGGCGAGGAGGGAGCTCGAGGAGCGGCAGGCGAAGATCTCGGCGCTGCTCGAGCAGACCGCCGAGGGCGCCCGCCGCCGCGAGCAGTTCCTCGCGATGCTCTCGCACGAGCTGCGCAACCCGCTCGCGGCGGTCATGAACGCGTCGACGCTCCTCGACCGCGACCCGCCGCCGCAGGTGTTCGCGCGCTGCCGTTCCGTGATCGATCGCCAGACCCAGCACATGAAGCGGCTGCTCGACGATCTGCTCGACGTGTCGCGCATCACGCGCGGCAAGTTCGAGCTGCGGGTCGCCAAGATGGAGCTGCGCCAGGCGATCGACGCGGCGATCGAGTCGGTCCAGCCGCTCTACGACGAGCGCGGCATCGAGCTCGTCGCGACCTTGCCCGACCGGGCGATGCCGATGGAGGGCGACTCGAGCCGGCTCATGCAGGTGGTGGTCAACCTGCTGTCGAACGCGGCCAACTACTCGCCGCGTCAGAGCCAGGTCCGCCTGGTGGTGACGGTCGAGCAGGGTCGCGCGGTGATCCGCGTGATCGATCACGGCATCGGCATCGAGAGCGAGCTGCAGGAGAAGATCTTCGAGCTGTTCGTCCAGTCCGAGCAGCGGCTCGATCGCTCCCACGGCGGCCTCGGCGTCGGCCTGTCGCTCGCCCGCAGCATCGTCGAGCTGCACGGCGGCTCGATCGAGGTCGATAGCCAGGGCAAGGATATGGGTGCAGACTTCCGGGTGGCCCTGCCGCTCCTCCCCAGCGACGTGGACGCCGCGGCCGCGAGCGCGGCGCAGAGCTCCAGCCGCGAGCGCCGCCGCATCGTCGTCGTCGACGACCAGGAGGACTCGCGCGAGATGCTCAAGCTCCTGCTCGAGGCCCGCGATCACGAGGTGATGGACGCCGCCGACGGCCCGACCGCGCTCGAGGTGATCGCGAAGATGCGGCCCGACGTCGCGTTCATCGATATCGGGCTGCCGATCATGACCGGCTACGAGATCGCGCAGCGCATCCGCGCCCGGCGCGACCTCGACGACGTGTTCCTGGTCGCGTTGACCGGCTACGGCGCGCCCAACGACGTGATCGCGGTGCGCGAGGCCGGCTTCGACGAGCACCTGATCAAACCCGCCGACCTCGGGCGCATCGAGCGCATCCTCGAGCGCGCGCCCGCCGCCGACGCCGAGCCCGACTAGGTGCCATGCGCGGGACCGAGCACGTGAGGACGGTGCGCGGCTTCGTGCGCCGCTTCGTGCGCGGCTTCCGCGAGGACAGCCTCGACGAGATCGCGGCCACGATGACGTACTACGCCATCTTCGCCGTGTTCCCGATGATGGCGTTCGTGCTCTCGCTGACGCTCCTCCTCGTCCCCGGCGACGTCGTCGGCGAGGCGATGATCATGGCGGAGCGCGTCCTGCCGCCCGAGGTCGGTCGCCTGCTCGCCGCCGAGGTCGCGCGCACGCAGCAGGCGACCGAGCCCTACGTCGCCGTGGTGAGCGGCGCGATCGCGCTCTTCGGCGCGTCGCGCGGCACCGCGGCGCTCACCGGCGCCCTCAACCGCGTCTTCGGCCTGCGCGAGACGCGACCGTGGTGGCGCCGCCAGCTCCTGGCGATCGGCGTGACCCTGCTCATCGCCGCGATGATCGTCGTCGCGCTGTCGCTGCTGCTCGTCGGGCCGATCCTCGGCCCGTGGGTCGAGCGCCATCACCGGGTCGGCAGCGCCGTCGAGATCGCCTGGAGCGTCGGCCGCTGGCTGGGCGCGGCGGCGATGATGGCGCTGGTCTGGGCGACGCTCTACAAGCTCCTGCCCGATCACGACCTGCCGTGGCGCGTGTTCGCGCCCGGCGCCGCGGTCGGCGTCGTGCTGTGGGTCAGCGTGAGCCAGGGCGCGGCGTACGTGATGACTCACCTGGCGAACTTCGAGGCGACCTACGGCGCGCTCGCCGGCGCCCTCGCCGTCCTCTTCTGGATGTGGCTCTCCAACCTGACCCTCGTGATCGGCGCCGAGCTCAGTCAGGTCGCGAACGAGTGAACCATGGCGACCCGACGTGCTTCGTCGAACGTCGCCTCCGAGCACCGTGACCCCCTCGCCGTCCTCCACGATGCGAGGGCCGCGCGCAAACGCGCCTCGAAGGCGCGCGCCCCGACGCTCGCGCTGTCCACCATGGCGCGTCGGGTCTCGCCCGCCCCGAAGCCCATGCCCCGCATCGCGAGCGTGACCTCGCGATCCACCTCGACCGCGTCCGGATCGGCGCGTGCCCGACCGTCTGCCTCGCCGGCGTTCCCCGCGCCTCCCGTCACGCCCGGGTCCTCCGCGACCTGACCGTCTCCGGTGGCGAGCGGCTCGTCTGCGGTCGCGCGCCGCGCGCGTGCCTGTTCGCGCTTCTCGCGCATGAAGGCCTTCCCGAGCAGGCGCTCGGCCTCGAACTGGTTGTGCGGACCACAGAGCCATCTCATCTCACCGGCACTCGGCCGCCCGCCGCGGCACACGAGCGTCCGGTGATCGAGCTCGAGGAACCCGCGCTCGATACACCGCACGCCCTCGGCGCTGACGAACGCGCACTGCTCGCCATCCCGCTCCGTCACCACGCGCCTGACCTCGTTCGGCACGTACCTTGGATCGGCATCCGCCGCCCGCGCCTTCGCCGCCCGCGGCCGTGACGTCTTGCCGAACTTCTCCTTCTCCAGCACGGCCAGCAGCGCATCGAGCGCCCGGTCGATGACCTCCTCGAGGTCGCCGCTCGGATTCCTGTGACGCAGGAGCGCCTGCGCCCGCAGCAGCTTGTCGCGGGTCGCCTCGCCGATCGTGACCTGGAGCCCGTACCGGTCCGGCGCCCGTGCCTGCACGCGTGCGCGATCCGGAACTGGATCCAGATCCACCTTCCCCTGACCGGACACTGGATCAGGATCCACCTGACCTGTCACTGGATCCAGCTGGAGCGTCTCGTTCGCTTGCCCGTTCCCTGGGATGCGCGTCAACCGCTCCGGGAGATCCGGTCGCGGCGCGAGCCTGGCGACGAGCTTCTCGATGTCGGCCTTGCTGCGGTGGCTCGCGGCGGCCAGCAGCTCCTCGACGTTGTCGTCCCGGAAGTGCGGCGCCAGCATCACCACGCCGGTCACGTGCATGCGCCCGTCGGCGATCGCCTCGAAGATCGCGGGGAACCGGCGCGCGGCCCGGGCGGCGCGGATCCGCTTGAACGCGACCTCCTCGGCGAAGTGCAGCACGTCCGTGCAATACGCGTGCATCGAAGAGCAAGCCGCGGGCAGGTACAGCTCGCGCTCGTCGACCTCGGCGAGGTGCGCGAGCAACGCGGCGGTGGTCTGCCGCTCGTTCGCGACCAGCGTCGCGAGCTCGGCGAGCAACGTGTCATCGGAAACCTGATCGAACGTGAACGCGCGCATGATTCCCTCTACCACGCGATTTTTCGGCCTCGCAGAACGCGCTCAGACGCGCGCGATGGCCTCCGGAATCGCGAAACGACCCGACGCGCCCTCGCGTGCAACCAGCGCCAACCTGCACGGACCAGCACGCGATCAATCGACGCTTCTCGACGACGCGCTTCGCGCGCCACCGAAAGCTGTCAAGCACATTCGAGCTTCGTCTGTCGTTCTTCTTATTCGCGTGGGACCTCGTGTCCGAGATCCGGACAGACGCTTCGCGCACGATCGATGCCGATGCCGAGATCGCGGCTCCAGTCGTCGACGCCAAGGTTCCGCCAACGCAAGGATCGCGCGGCTTGGCGCGCGGCCACGTCCATCTGCTCCCCGGCTTCAGCCACATGCTCCGCCATCTTCTCCTCCTCTCCACGATCTCCATCTCGCCTTGCGCGCTCCGCCGGAGGGGGCGGCCGGCGCGGGGGACGCCGGGTCGCGACGCGTCGCGCATGGAACGTGCCCGACGCGGCCTCCACCCTCCCGCGCGACCGGAACCTCCACCTTCGCGGCGGTGCTCCGCGCCACCACCGCCGCTGGCGCGGCGGGCGCGTTCCGTGCG
>JAIOII010000756.1 GCA_019912685.1 Kofleriaceae bacterium | reverse complement strand
GCGCTCGCGTGCTCGACCCCTCGCGCGGCGCCGCGGCGGGCTCGGGCTCCGGCGGCGGCGCCGCGCGAGGGGTCGAGCACGCGAGCGCGGGCGACAGCACGAGGAGAAGGAGGAGGGCGATTCGCAGCATGTCCCGGCCTGGTGCAACGGTTGCACCACCGAAATCCTGTGTGTTTTCCAGCGTGGACGGCAGAGTGCGCGCAGGATTTGCGCCAGACGCTCACATGGCGAAGGTCTTGCGCGGGCGGAGCTCGCGACGCTTCCAGATCGCGAAGAGCGCCGGGTAGACCGTCAGCTCGAGGAAGAAGGAGGTGACGAGCCCGCCCACCATCGGCGCCGCGATGCGCTTCATGACGTCGGCGCCGGTGCCGTCGCTCCACAGGACCGGCACGAGGCCGATCATCGTCGTCAGCACGGTCATCAGCTTGGGCCGGATGCGACGCGCGGCGCCGTCGACGATCGTCTCCTCGAGATCCGCCTCGGTCTGCAGGCGGCCCTCCTCGCGCCGTCGCTTGTGGGCGAGGGTCAGGTAGAGCAGCATCACGACGCCGGTCTCCGCGTCGAGGCCGGCGAGCGCGATGAGCCCGACCCACACCGCCACGCTCATGTTGTAGTCGAGCAGGTAGAGCAGCCAGATCGCGCCGACGAGGGAGAACGGCACGGCGAGGAGCACGATGCCGGTCTCGACCAGCGAGCGCGTGCTCAGGTAGAGGAGGAGGAACACGATCATGAGCGTCACCGGGACGACGATCGTGAGCTTCGCGCGCGCCCGCTCGAGGTGCTTGAACTGGCCGACCCACTCGATGCGCGTGCCCGCCGGCAGCTGCACGTCGCGCGCGACGACCGCGCGCGCGTCGGCGACGTAGTCGGCGATCGGCCGGTCGGTGTCGACGAAGACGAAGCCGACGAGCCGGCCGCCCTCGGAGCGGATCATCGGCGGCCCGGTCAGCGTGCGGATGTCGGCGACCTGCGACAGCGGCACCTGCGTCCCTTCCATGTTCGCGACCAGGATGTCGCCGAGGCGTTCGGGGTCGTCGCGCAGCTCGCGCGGGTAGCGGACGTTGATCGAGAAGCGCTCGCGGCTCTCGACGGTCTGCGACACGGTCATGCCGCCGATCGCGCCCTGCACGACCTCGTTGACGTCGGCGACCGTGAGGCCGTGGCGCGCGGCCCGCTCGCGGTCGACGACGATGTCGACGTAGAAGCCGCCGGTCGAGCGATCGGCGAACGCGCTGCGCGTGCCCGGCACCTGACCGAGCGCGCGCTCGATCGCGATCGCGGTCTCCTCGATCTCGACGAGCGTGTCGCCGAACACCTGCACGCCGAGCGGGCTGCGCACGCCGGTCGACAGCATCTCGGTGCGCGTCTGGATCGGCATCCAGAAGATGTTGGGCATCCCCGGGTACTGGAGCTTCTCGTCCATCTCGGCGATCAGCCGCTCGTAGGTCATGCCCTTGCGCCACTCCGCGCGCGGCTTCAGCACGACGACGGTCTCGGCCATGCCGATCGGCGCCGGATCGGTCGCGGTCTCGGCGCGGCCCATCTTGCCGAACACGCGCGCCACCTCGGGGAAGGCGCGCAGCTCGCGGTCCATCTGCTGCAGGACGCGCGACGCCTCGGCGTCGGACATGCCGGGCGGCGCGGTCGGCATGTAGAGGATCGCGCCCTCGTGGAGCGGCGGCATGAACTCGTTGCCGAGCCGCAGGAACGCGGGGACGGTGAACGCCATGATCACCACCGCGGCGCCGACGACCAGCCAGCGCTGGCGCACGACGAAGCGCACCACCGGGACGTAGGCGGCGACGAGCCAGCGGTTGATCGGGTTCGTGTGCTCGCCGCGGATCCGGCCGCGGATGAAGATCACCGCGAGCGCCGGGGTGAGCGTCACCGCGAGGATCGCGGCGAAGCCCATCGAGTACGTCTTGGTGAAGGCGAGCGGCTTGAACAGCCGGCCCTCGGTGCCCTCGAGGGTGAAGACCGGGATGAAGGCGACGGTGATGACCAGGAGCGAGAAGAAGATCGACGGCCCGACCTCCTGCATCGCGCGGACGATCACGCCGGTGCGATCGCCCTCCCGGCCGCCCTCCTCCCAGGCCTCGAGCTTCTTGTGGATGTTCTCGATCAGGATGATCGAGGCGTCGACCATCGCGCCGATCGCCACCGCGATGCCGCCCAGCGACATGATGTTCGCCGTGAGCCCCTGGAACGCCATCGGGATGAAGGCGAGGAGCACGCCGAGCGGCAAGGTCAGGATCGGCACGAGCGCGCTGCGGGCGTGGAGGAGGAAGAGGAAGATGATGACGCTCACCACGATCATCTCCTCGACGAGCGTGCGGGTGAGCGTGTCGATCGACTCGCGGATGAGGCCCGAGCGATCGTAGGTGACGACGACCTCGACGCCCTCGGGCAGCTCGAGCTCGGCGAGCCGTTGCTTCACGCGGTCGATCACGTCGAGCGCGTTCTCGCCGTAGCGCATGACGACGATGCCGCCGGTGACCTCGCCCAGCCCGTCGAGCTCGGCGATGCCGCGGCGCGCGTCGGGCCCGAGGCTGACGGTCCCGACGTCCCGCACGAACACCGGCACGCCGCCTGCGCCGACCTTGACCGGCACGAGCTCGAGGTCGCGCACGCTGGTCACGTAGCCGCGCCCGCGCACGACGTGCTCGTGGCCCGCGATCTCGATCGACTGGCCGCCGACGTCCTCGTTGGAGCGCCGGACCGCGCGCATCACGTCCTCGAGCGTCACGCCGCGCGCGCGCAGCTTCACCGGGTCGACGGTGACCTGGTACTGCTTCTCGAAGCCGCCGACCGACGCGACCTCGGCGACGCCGGGCACGCTCTCGACGGCGTAGCGCACCTGGAAGTCCTGGATCGCGCGCAGCTGGGCGAGGTCGTGCGTGCCGGTGCGATCGACGAGCGCGTACGAGAACACCCAGCCGACGCCGGTCGCGTCGGGGCCGAGGGTCGGCGTCACGCCCTCGGGCAGCCGGGCCTGCGCCTCGTTCAGGTACTCGAGCACGCGGCTGCGCGCCCAGTACAGGTCGGTGCCGTCCTCGAAGATCACGTAGACGAACGACATGCCGAACATCGACTGCCCGCGCACCGACGTGACCTTCGGCGCCGCGAGCAGCGACGTCGAGATCGGGTACGTGATCTGGTCCTCGACCAGATCGGGGCTGCGGCCCATCCACTCGCTGAAGATGATGACCTGGGTGTCGGAGAGGTCGGGGATCGCGTCGAGCGGCGCCTTCCTGAGCGACAGCCAGCCCCACACGCCGAGGCAGCCGACGAGGAGGACCGCGAGCAGCGGGTTGCGCGCGCTGCCCTCGATCACGCGCGCGATGGGCCCGGAGCTGCTCACCGACCGGCTCACGGCACGCCTCCCGCGCGCTCCTCGGTCCAGAGCTTGGCGGCGGAGCGGATGCGGCTCTCGGCGGCGACGAGGAAGTTGCCGGAGGTCACGACGGTCTCGCCGGCGGCGAGCCCGGAGAGCACCTCGACGCGGTCATCGGTGCGCGCGCCGAGCGTGACCTCCTGCGGCCGCAGGCGGCCCTCGCCGAGGTCGACGAAGACGAGCCGGCGCGTGCCGGTGTACACGACGGCGTCGATCGGGATCTGGAGGCGCGGGCCGAGGTCGATCGCGAACGTGACCGACGCGTACATGTCGGGCTTGAGCTCGCGCCCGGCGTTGGGCAGCTCGATGCGAACCTTGCCGGTGCGCGCGACCGGATCGAGGTACGGGTAGACGTAGGCGACCTTGCCCTCGAAGGTCGCGCCCGGCAGGTAGCTGAGCTCGACGGTGGCGGGCTGGCCGCGCGTCACCGACGGGAGGTCGGCCTCGAACAGCTCGGCCTCGACCCACACCTTGTCGAGCGCGGCGATGCGGAAGAGGCGCTCGCCGGCCTGCACCGCCGCACCCTCGACGACGTTCTTCTCGATCACGTAGCCGCCGGCGGGCGCGTAGAAGGGCACGTCCTCGAGCGGCTCGCCCTTCTCGGCGAGCTGCGCGAGCTGCGCCGCGGTCAGCCCCCAGAGCTCGAGCTTCTTCGCGGCGGCGCGCTCGAGCGCGTCGTGCCGGCCGCGCGCGAGCAGGTACTCCTGCTGCGCCGCGAACAGCTCGGGGCTGTAGAGGCGGAACAGGAGCTGCCCCTTGCGCACCGGCTGCCCGGTCTGCGTCACCTGCAGCTTCGTGATCCAGCCGCCGACCTTGAGGGTGACGTCGCGCAGGCGCGTCTCGTCGTAGGCGACGCGGCCGACCGCGCGCAGCGTGCGCTTCATCGGGGCGCGCTCGACCGCGCCGGTGCGGATGCCGATCTCGCGGCGGCGCGTCTCGTCGACGCGGACCACGCCGCTCTCCAGCTCCTCGAAGGTGACCGGCGAGAGCTCCATCCCGCAGATCGGGCACGTGCCGGCGGCGTCGCGCCGCACCGACGGGTGCATCGAGCACGTGTAGTGCGAGACGTCGTCGCCGTCGTGGCCGTGGCCGTCGTGCGAGAGGAGCGCGGCGCCGGCGCCGGCGTCGTCGGGCGGGGCCGCCGCGGCGCCCCAGGTCGACGCGTTGCCGCACGCGAGCATCGCCTGCCCCATGTACGGGTTCTCGAGCGAGGGGGCGCGCTGCACCCACTTCTCGAAGCCGTCGGCCATCGGGCAGCGGAAGACGTGCCAGCCCTCCTGCAGCCGCGGGTCGGCGGCGGCGAGCGCGATGAGCTGGCGGTTGGGCTCGGCGAAGGCCGCGCGCGCCGCGTTGAGGTCGTGCGTGGCGGCGAGCGCCTCGGCCGCCGAGCTGGCGTCGGAGAGGACCGCGGTGACCTCGCCGGAGCCGGCGGGCAC
>JAIOII010000755.1 GCA_019912685.1 Kofleriaceae bacterium | reverse complement strand
GCCATACCCGCTGCCCGTCGCGAAGACGATCGCGCCGCTGCCCGCGACGCCGGCCGCCTACATCTTCGTCGCCGCGGACGGCGCGATGCGCGTCGGCGCGTCGCCGGCGTTCGCCGCCGCCACCGAGGTCGCCGACCTCGGCTCGCTGGCGAAGCTGATCCCGGCGGCGCCCGGCGCCGCTGGCTGGAACACGATCGGTACGGGCGTGTACGCCACGACGAGCGGCGCCCCGACCGGACAGGGCTACGCCGTCAGCGGTCGCGGCACGTTCGTCATCCACGAGCTCGTCGCCGAGCGCACCGCTCCCGCCGACGCGCGCGTCATCCTCGTCGCCGATCGCGGCGCGCCGCTCCGTACGGTCGGCAACATCGTGAGGTCGAGCCCCGAGCCCATCGCCGTCGCGGTGCGCGGTGACGACGGCGCGCCCGGCGCCCTGGCGCTTCCCTTGCGCGGACGCAGCGGCGGCGGCGCCGCCGTCGTGCAGGCGGTCGTCCTCGACGCTCCGGCGACGGCGGCGGAGCTCGTCGCGAGCATCGACGCGCAGGCGGGCGGCGACCAGCCCGTCCCGATCACCGTGCGCGGCGCGAGCGGCGGGATGCGCAGCAGCCGGATCAACGTGCCGCAGGTGCGCATCGGGGCCACCGACGTCGTCGGCACGCTGGACAAGAACATCATCCGCCGCTATATCCGGCGCAACCTGTCGCGCATCACGTACTGCTACGAGAAGCAGCTGCTGGTGAAGCCCGGCCTCGAGGGCACGGTGAAGGCCGAGTTCGTGATCGGCCCCCAGGGCAACGTCCCGAGCTCGAAGGCGACAGGCATGGACCCCGTGGTGGCGACGTGCGTCGCGGAGGTCATCCACAAGATCGAGTTCCCGAAGCCGCAGGCCGGCGGCGTCGTGAAGGTGAGCTATCCGTTCACCTTCAACCCCACCGGCGGTTGACGTGAGCGCGCCCGCGATCGATCTGCCCGGCTGGGCCGAGGAATTCGAGGTGGTCTGGTAATGGTTTCGATCGTCAGGACCTGACGTGCCGTGACGTCCACGCCGTGCGGATGCAGCGAATGGATCGGTGACCTCGCCCGAGGTCACGCGCGGCGGCTCGCCGCGGTAGCCCGGCGCGAAGGGCTCTCCGGCGACGACGCGCTCGACGCCGTGCAGGACGGGTTCCGCACGCTGCTCGGACGCGCCGACGCGGCGGCGCTGCGCGATCGACCCGACGAGGCGGCCCTCCTGCTCACGGCGATCGTGCGCAACGCGGCGCGCAACCTGCGCCGGCGCCACCACCGCGCGGCGCCGCACCGCGAGCTCGACGACGGCGATCTCGTCGACGGGCGCCGCGCCGACGACGTGCTCGCCCAGGCGGCCGAGGTCACCCAGCTGTCCGGCTGCATGGCCGGCCTGCCCGAGGTGCACCGCCACGTCGTCGCGATGCGCGTGCTCGAGGAGGTGTCGGGCCCCGAGACGGCGCGCGCCCTCGGGCTCACGCCCGGCCACGTCGCCGTGCTCCTGCACCGGGCCCGCAAGCAGCTCGAGCAGTGCATGAGCGAGGCGAGCTGATCAGGGCGACGCGATCGCGACGTCGCCGGCGAGCGCGCGCTCGACCACGCCGACGACGAACTTCTTCGGCCGCGCCCCGACGAAGCGGCCGACCTCGCGGCCGTCGCGCAGGAGCACGACCGTCGGCATCGCGGTGACGCGGAACGCCTGCGCCAGCGCCGGCTCCTCGTCGGTATCGACCTCGACGACGCGCGCCCGCCCGGCGTACGCCTGCTCGATCTCGTGCAGCACGGGGGCGAGCTGCCGGCACGGGCCGCACCACGCCGCGGTGAAGTCGACGACGGTGAGGCCAGGGGACGCGAAGAGCTGATCTGCGATCGACATGACGGGAGAGGTCGCGACCCCGCCGACCCTTACAGGCGATCGCCGGTCAGGTGTCCTTCAGGATTCGCTTGACGACCTGGAGCGCCGGGATGCCGGTCACGCCGCCGCCGCCGTGGGTCGCCGACGACGCCTGGTAGAGCCCGCGCACCGGCGTCGTGAAGTCGGCGTAGCCGGGCGCCGGGCGCATGTGGAAGAGCTGGCTCGCCGACAGCTCGCCGTGGAAGATGTTGCCGCCGACGAGGCCGAAGCGCGTCTCCATCTCGTGCGGCCCGATGATCTGGCGCCCGAGGATGCTCGCCGTGAAGCCCGGGGCCAGCGCCTCCATGCGCGCGACGAGGCGATCGGCGTACGCCTCGAGCTCGGCGGCGTGCGGCGCGGCGGCGTACGCGTGCGGCACCCACTGCGTGAACATCGACATCACGTGCTTGCCCGGCGGCGCCAGCGTCGGATCGAACACCGACGGGATGCAGATGTCGGCGAACGGTCGCGCGGCCGGCCTTCCCGCGACCGCGTCCTGGAACGCGCCCTCGAGGTCGTCGAGCGACTCGGCGAGCACGATCGTGCCGCCGTGGACCTCGGGATCGAAGCCGGGCTTGCACGTGAACTCCGGCAGCCGGTCGAGCGCGAGGTTGACCTTGACCGTGCCGCTGCGCGTCTTCCACCGCTCGATCGCGGTGACGAAGTCCTCGGGCAACGCGGCGCGCTCGACGTGCTCGAGGAACGTGAGCTTCGGGTGCGTGGTCGCGACCACGACGTCGGCCTCGTAGCTGTCGCCGTCGCGCAACGTCACGCCGCGCACGCGCCCGTCGCGCACGTCGATGCGCGCGACCTCGGCGCTGGTGCGCACGGTCGCGCCGAACTGCTCGGCCGCCGCGCGCATCGCCGCCGTCACGCCGCCCATGCCGCCCTCGGGGAAGCCCCACGTCCCCATCGGCCCGTCGCCGATGTCGCCGAGCTTGTGGTGCGCCATCACGTACGCCGTGCCCGGCGAGCGCGGCCCGGCCCACGTCCCGATGACGCCCGACACCGCCAGCACGCCGCGCACGGCGTCGGACTCGAAGCGCTCCTCGACGAGGTCGGCGACGCTCATCGTCATGAGCCGGGTGACGTCGCCGACGCCGCGCTCGTCGAGCTTCCGCATCTTCCACGCGAGCGCGAGCGTCGCCCACAGATCGCCCGGCCGCTTCGAGCCGAGGCGCGGCGGCACGCGCGTGAGCAGCGGGCCGAGCACCTCGCCGAGGCGGCCCAGCCAGTCGTCCCAGCGC
>JAIOII010000754.1 GCA_019912685.1 Kofleriaceae bacterium | reverse complement strand
GCCGCCGTTGCGCCACGAGCGCGAGCCCAACGACGGCCTCGACACCGCGACGCACATCGCGCCGGGGACCGAGGTGACCGGGTACCTGGGCAAGCGGCGGAGCAACACCGAGCCCGACGCCGACTTCTTCCGCTTCGGGCTGGCGGGCGCGCAGCCGCTCGTCACCGCGCGCGTGACCGGCCTGCCCAACATCGACGTGACCTTGACCTTGCGCGACGGCAGCGGGCGCGTGGTCGCGCTCGTCGACGAGCAAGGCGTGGGCGACGGCGAGGTCGTGCACCGGCGCCGCGGCGCGGCGGACATGACCGTGGAGGTCGGGCAGGTGATGAGCGGGCGATGGCCGGTGGAGAACGTCTCGGACGCGTACACGCTCGAGGTGACCGCGGAGGCGAGCGACCCGGCCTGGGAGATCGAGCCCAACGCCGAGACCAGCGACGCGACGCCGGTGGCCGCGGGCGCGACCGTGCGCGGCTACCTCGACGCGCGCGCCGACGTCGACTGCCTGCGCTGGGACGGGCCCGGCGGCGACGTGCTCGTCGACGTCACCGCGCCGGGCGGCGTCGCCGTGCTGTGGACCGGGCCCGACGGCGCGGCGCGTAGCGGGCGCGCGACGGTGAAGCTCGAGCACGGCGACACGGTGCGGCTGCGCCGCGCCGATCGCGATCAGGGCAAGGGCACGCTGGCCGGCGGCGAGGCCGCGTGGTCGGCCACGCTCACGCCTGCGCGCTGATCAGGTGGCGCCGGGGCTCGTGTCCGGATCCCGGACGAAGGTGACGAACGCCATCGCCGGGCGCTTCGACGCCTCGTTGGTGATGAAGCGGATGCCGTCGAACGTCCAGCCCTGGGCGACCCACTCGTTGACGGTGCGCTCGAGCGTCTCGTCGGTGACGGGCGCGACCTCGACGAACTTGTAGACCGGCGGCACGGCGGCGGCCTACCGCTTCGCCAGGAGCCCGGCGGCGTGGAGCGCGTGGTACGTGATGATGATGTCGGCGCCGGCGCGGCGGAAGCCGGTGAGCGTCTCCAGGACGATGCGGTCGCGATCGATCCAGCCGTTCGCCGCCGCCGCCTCGATCATCGCGTACTCGCCGCTGACGTTGTAGACGGCGAGCGGCAGGTTCACCTCGTCGGCGATCATGCGCACGATGTCCATGTACGCGAGCGCCGGCTTGACCATGACGATGTCGGCGCCCTCGGCGACGTCCATGTTGACCTCGCGCACGGCCTCGCGGCCGTTGGCCGGATCCATCTGGTAGCCGCGGCGATCGCCGTGCTGCGGCGCGCTCTCGACGGCGTCGCGGAACGGGCCGTAGTACGCCGAGGCGTACTTGGCCGAGTAGGCCATGATCGCGGTCTGCTCGAAGCCCTCCTCGTCGAGCGACTCGCGGCACGCCGTCACGAAGCCGTCGAGCATGCCCGACGGCGCGACGATGTCGGCGCCGGCGCGCGCGTACGAGATCACGGTGCGCGCGAGGTTCTCGAGCGAGGCGTCGTTGTCGAGCACGCCCTCGGTGAGCACGCCGCAGTGGCCGTGATCGGTGTACTCGCAGAAGCAGCTATCGGCGCTGACCACGAGGTCGGGGCAGCGCTTCTTGATCGCCTTGATCGCCCTCTGCACGTGGCCGTTCGCGCTCCACGCCTCGGAGCCGACCGGATCCTTCTTGTCGGGGATGCCGAACAGGATCACGGCCGGGATGCCGGCGTCGTACGCGCGGGCGGCGAGGTCGGTGGCCTTGTCGACCGACCACACCGACTGGCCGGGCATCGACGTGATCGGCTTGACGACGTTGGTGCCGCCCGCGACGAAGATCGGGTAGCAGAGGTTGTCGGCCGAGAGCCGGTTCTCGCGCATCATGCGGCGCAAGCCCTCGGAGCGACGCATCCGGCGCGCGCGGAAGTCGGGGAAGTTCATGGTTGCTGCATGGCTGGATACACCGACGCCAGCGCCTTGGCCATTCCGGCGGGCGTCGGTTCGGCGGCGACCGCGGCCGGCGCGACGCCGCGCGCGACC
>JAIOII010000072.1 GCA_019912685.1 Kofleriaceae bacterium | reverse complement strand
GGCGTGGGGCTCGTCCGGCCCCGTGTTCGTCGTCGACGACTGGTGCCCGGCCGCCGATCCGCGCGGCCAGCTGGCGTCCCGCGATCTGCCGCGCTGCGCGCGGTAGCGCCGTCGGGCTCGGCGTCGCATGTCGTCCAGGCGAAGGAGGTCGCCCTCGGCGGTGGCGGCCGATCATTCCTCGACGCCGGCCTCCGGATCACCGGTGCCCAGCACCTCGTCGGGGTTGCAGCCGCAGTCCTCGATGCAGGCGGACTGGTACTGGTCGGCCATGCAGTTGTCGGCGCAGTCGCGGTCGCACTCGGACGGGCCGCACTCCCCCTCCTCGCAGTTCGGCGCGTCGGCGGCGGGCGCGGGCTCCGGCTCGGCCGCGGGCGGCGACTTGGAGCCGCAGGCAGCGACGACGAGGGCGAAGGCGACGGCGGTGAGACGGGCAAGAGAACGCATTGGCCCGATACTACAGCCGGTGGTCAGCGCGCGCGCCGGTAGTGCATGGCGACCGCGCCGCAGCGGAGCGGCGTCGCCGAGACCAGCTCGAGCCGGCGCGTGCGGGGCAGCCCGCGCTGGTACAGGGTCGGGCCGTGGCCGGCGATCCTGGGGTGGACGAGGAACTTGTACTCGTCGATCAGCTCGAGCCGGTCCAGCTCGGTCGCGAGCGTGCCGCTACCGAGGAGCACGCCGGCCGGGGTCGCGTCCTTGAGCTCTTGCACGGCCGTGCGCAGGTCGCCGGCGAGGTGGTGGCTGTTGTTCCACGGGAAGTCCGTTCGCGTCGCCGACACCACGTACTTCGGCTTGGCCTCGAGCTTGACCGCCCACGCGCGCATCGCCGGCGGCGCCTCCTCGTCGCCGCGGGCGACCGCCGGCCAGTAGCTCTCCATCATCTCGTAGGTGACGCGGCCCCACAGCATCGCCCCGCCCTCGTCCATGAGGCGGGTGAAGAAGGCATGGGTCTCGTCGTCGGCGATTCCCTCCTGGTGGTCGACGCAGCCGTCCAGGGTGACGTTGATGCTGAAGGTCAGGAGTCCCACGCGGCGAGCCTACGCCATCCGTCGCGCGTGAGCGCTACGACGCGGCGCGGAGCTTGGCGTAGAGGTCGCCGGGGAGCGGATGGTGGAGCCGCCAGGTGATCGCCATCGGCAGCTCGGATTCGTGTCGGACGTAGGACGCGGGACCGAGCAACCAGAAGGCGCGGTCGTCGGCGCGGAGGCGGGCGAAGAGCATGACGTGCGTGCCCATGGACGCGTGGCGCTGATAGCGACGGCCGGTGTCGCTGTCGGCTCGGGTGGCCGACTGGCTCTCCCAGTGGATGAGGTCGCGGGCGATCGCGTAGTCGCGGTACCGGGTGGTCGGCGAGAACTGGCCGGTGGTCTTGTCGATCGTGAAGGCGAGCAGGTCGGTGCGCGCCTCCTTCGCCCAGTAGACGCCGGTCTGCCAGGGCGCGACCTTCGCGGTCTCGCCGATCCCGAACGCCGCCAGGATCTCGATGCGCGAGTAGCGGGCGTGCAGCTGAAGCGGCAGCTCGGGATGGGTGGCGATCGGGTCGTGCACGTGATCGACCCGGTCGGCGAGGACGTCGAACAGCTCGGCGAGCTCCGCGCGCACCTGAGGATGCTCGCGGAGCAGCGCGAGGCCATCCGCGAGCGAGGTGGTGCGGTCGACGGCCTTGTCCGTGACGGAGCCGATCAGCATCCGCAACAGGCGACGGTCCTGCGCGCTCAGGTCCTCGAGCGACGGCGGTGAGGTGACGAGCTCGCGATAGCGGGCGAGCCGCAGGGGATCGTCGACGTGCAGCAGTCTCCCGCACGCGCGACGGAGCGTCTCCTCCGCAGGTCCGCGCGGCGCCACCGGGAGGCCGGCGTCCTCGCGAAGCTGGCTCCACGAGCGGTTGCCGGTGTAGAGCTCCTCGAGCTCGACGCCGGTCTCGGCGAGATACCTGCCCAGGGCCACGGGGCCGAGCCGGCGGAGCTCGTCGACCTTCGCGGTCCACCGGGTCGGCACGGCGTCGCGGATGCTGGCGAGGACGATGTCCGTGGCGACCCGGTCGAGCTCCATGTGACAGCCGCTCGGCAGGAACGGGAAGCCCTCCTCGATCTGCCTCACGAGGTCGCCGCGGCTACCGCCGAGGACGGCGCGCAGGCGCCGATCGAAGCGAAACTCCTTGCGGTGATGGCCGACGAAGTCGAGCACGGTGCACGACGCCTTGCCGTGCGCGCGCCGGAGGCCGCGGCCGAGCTGCTGGATGAAGAGCGTCGCGCTGTCGGTGGGGCGCAGGAGCAGGAGCGTGTCGATGCTGGGGACGTCGACGCCCTCGTTGAAGAGGTCGACCGAGAACACGACGTTCAGGCGGCCGGCCTGGAGGTCGGCGAGCGCCGCCTTGCGCTCGTCGTCGCGGCTGTCGGCCCACACTGCAGTGGCCGGGATGCCCGCCTCGTTGAAGACGCGGGCCATGAAGCGCGCGTGGCCGACGCTGACGCAGAACCCGAGCGCGCGCATCCGCCGCACGTCGTCGACGCGGCGGGCGAGCTGCGCGATGACCCGCCGAGCCCAGACGTCGTTCGCCGTGAAGAGGCCCGTGAGGGCCTCGACGTCGTAGCCGCGACCTCGGCGCCAGGGGATGTCGCGCAGGTCGAGGCCGTCGTGGATGCCGTAGTACGTGAACGGCGCCAGGCGGTGCTGATCGATCGCGTCCCACAGCCGCAGCTCGGCGGCGATGCGGTCGTCGAACCAGTGGAGGAGCGGCAGGCCGTCGGCGCGCTCGGGCGTGGCCGTCAGTCCGAGCAGCTCGACGGGGCGCAGGTGGGCAAGCAGCGCCTCGTAGGACGGCGCCGCGGCGTGATGGAACTCGTCGACGATCACCACGTCGAAGTGATCCGGCGCCAGGTCGGCGAGGCCCGCGGCGTGGAGGCTCTGGATCGACGCGAACACGTGCTCGAACGCCCGCGGCCGCCGGCCGCCGACCCACAGCTCGCCGAACGCCGAATCGCGAAGGCACTGCTGAAAGGTCGCGAGGCTCTGCGCGAGGATCTCCTCGCGGTGCGCGACGAACAGGAGACGCGCCCGGGGCAGGCGTTCGCGCAGCCGCGCGTGGTCCACGGCGGCCATGACGGTCTTGCCGGTGCCCGTTGCGGACACGAGCAGGTTGCGGTGGTGCCCGCGCGCTCGCGAGAGCGCGACTTGCTCGAGGAGCCGCTCCTGGAATGGTTCGAGACGCACCTCGATGGGGCTGAGCCTGATGCCATCGGGCTCGGCGGGGCGCTCGATCGCCGCCAGGAACGCAGCCGATTCGTAAGGGACGAAGTCGCCGCCGTCCCAGTAGCTCTCGAACATCGCGCGAACCTTGTCGACGACGTCGGCGTTGCGCGCGCCGGAGACGCGGACGTTCCACTCGAGCCCGGTGACCTGCGCGGAGTGGGTGAGGTTCGACGAGCCGATGTACGCGGTCGAGTACCCGGACGTGCGATGGAAGAGCCACGCCTTGGCGTGCAGCCGCGTGGTCCCCGTGTCGTACGACACCCGGACCTGCGCGCCGAGGTCGCGGAGCAGATCGAGCGCGCGCGGCTCGGTCGACCCGGTATAGGTCGTGGTCAGGACGCGCAGCTCGCGCCCGCGCTGGCAGTGCGCGCGCAGCGCCTCGATGAACGGCCGGATCCCGCTGTGGCGGATGAAGGCCATGACGAGGTCGATCCGGTCGGCCGAGTGGATCTCGGTGCGGAGCTGGCTCCCGACGCCCGGCTCGCCCGGCGCGTTGGTGAGGAGCGTCGTATCGAGGAGCGGGATGAGCGGCTCCTGCATCTCCTCGGGCCGCCCGTCGGGCGTGCGGGCGAGGAGCGCGTGGAGGGTCGCACCGGGCGGCTCGACCATCTGCTCCGGCGCGCCGATGGTCTCGATGAGCCGGTTGGTGAGCGCGACGCCGAGCTCGACGCGCGCGTGCTCCGCCGCGTCGGCGACCGCGCGCTGCACGACGCGGCTGACGTGGAGCGCGATCCGGTCGGCTGCGTCGGCGGGTCGCAGCGCGCGCACGATCGAGACCAGACGCTCGCCGAGCTCGTCGAGCGCCGCCTGGGTCTCGCGGGTGATGAGGGCCTCGTAGAGGCCACGCGGCGTATCCCCCATCCACGCCGAGCATACGCCGCCCGTGAGTCGAGTAGTGGGCAGCCGCGCTTCAGCGAGCCGCCCGCACCTCACCGAGGTCGAACAGCGTCGGCTGCGGATCTTCCTGCGCGACGTCGGGATCGGCGACCGGCGGGCTCAGCACGAGCCGCCCCTCGACCTCGACGGCCTTGTCGGCGAACGCCGCGACCTCGTCCTCCGGCCGCGGCTCGGTCCCGAGCTGGAGCTTCGCCGGCGCGCCCTCCCACTTGCTCGGATCGTAGTCGGTGGCGCGCCCGTCGAGCTCGATCTCGACGTGGCCGAGGAACAGCGTCGGCTCGTCACCCTGCTTCTTGGCCACGAGCTCGCGGCGGTAGATGCCGATCGCGCGCACACGCTGGCCGTCGAGGCGCGCCATGTCCCCGCCCGACTTGCACACTGGAAGCTGCGACACGTTCTCTCCTCGAGGTTGCGGCTGCGATGGTCCGCAGCTCGCGGCGACCGCGAGCGCGAGCGCCGCCGACACCAGCGTACGCCTCATTTGTCGGTTCGCACGGCCAGCGACGTCGCCATGTTGCCATGCGTGTTGGAGTCCAGGTGCTCCTTGTGGAACGTCTGGCTCTTGTCGACGGTGCCGTACATGTCGAAGTTCCAGTCGCGGTCGATGAACGCGCCCTGCTCCACGCCCTTCGACTTGGCGTACTTCTCGGTCACCGCGAAGTTCTCGAGCGTGACGTTGTCGGGACCGGACTTCATGATCACGCCGGCCCAGTGGAAGTTCCACGTCTTCGCGCTGGTCTCCTTGAACCCCGGCATGTTGGCCTCGGTGGCCATGGTGTACGACTCGCCGATGCTGGGATTCGCGTAGTGGTTGATGGCCGCGGCCCTGTCGAACGCGTCGCGCCCGTCGTCGCTCATCTGCGCGTACAGCTCCTTGGCGTGCTTCGCGCCCGTGATGGTGACGATGGTCTTGACCCCGCCGCTCTCGGTGTAATGCACGCCCGACGTGAGGAACTTGTGGTTCTTCGTGTCGGCCATGAAGCCGGGCAAGAGCTCGGTGTAGACCTGGTTCGTGAAGTTGTGCGGAGCGGTGTGGTACTTCTGCGACGGATCGTCGAAGCCCTTCGACGTCTTCTCGGTGCCCCCGTTCTTGTAGACCACCGACCGATCGCCCGTGAGCTGCGAGCCGGTGACGGCGCCCGACGACCGGCCGCAGTCGGTCCAGAGCGCCATCTGCCCCGAGGTCGCGCCCTCGGAATCGGCGCCGCCCGTGTTCGCGCCGGTCACCCCGCTGTGGTGTCCGTCGCCGGCGGCGTGCGTGACCCAGCCGGGCTGAACCGCGTTGAGCGTCTTGCCGTTCTGCGTGATCGTGTCGCCCGTGTCCTCGACGAGCTTGATGTGCGACCCGTTCTTGCCGACGGTCTTGAGCGTGGCGTTCGCCGTGCTCACCAGCGATGCCTCGGCGTAGAGCGTCCGCTTCTTCACGACCAGCGCGCCGCCGTCGTCCGACGCCTTGCCGGGGAGGCCGTTGTAGGTCTGCGCCACGTAACGCTGCACCTGCGTGCCGCCCGACGTCGCGCCCGACGACGCGTCGCCGAGGAGTGACACCGCCGAGCCGCCGGCCGCGACGGTATCGGCGACGCGATCGGCGTGAGCCTCGTACGCGTCGCCTTCACGTCCGACGCCGCCGGGGATCGACGCGCCGCTGCGCTGCTGCACCACGTGCGCGGCCTCGTGCGCGGCGAGCCAGACGTTCGGATCCTGCTTGAACGCGACGGTGTTGCCCTGCGCGTAGCTCTCGGCGCCGATCTGGTCGCACGCGGCGGCGGCGCTGCCGCCCACGGTGGTGCGCACACCCGAGAGATCGTGGTCGCCGAACGCGCGCTGCAAGGTGTCGAGGTGCGGCAAGGCCGCGCTGCCGGTGGCGCCGGCAGCGGCGGCGCGCTGCACGTCTCCGCCATCCTCGAGCCCCTGCGCGCCCGACGTGCGCATGCGCTGCACCGGCGGCAGCGACGACGACGAGCCGAGCAGGTGCATCGCGAACGGGTCCTCGCCCGCCTCGACCGCGCCAGTCGCCGTCGCGGGCGCCGCCGTCGACGTGCTGCTCGCCCGCCGCTGCACCGGCAACGATTCGGTGAGCGTCCGCTTGCCGGGACTGCTCCGCGAAGTCGCGTCGCCGCCGGCCGTGTCCCCGCTCCTGTACCTCGCGTTGTCGAAGCTCATGGCGCCTGTCCATGATACGCGGCCTCGCGCGCCTCCCTTCCCTCGAAAATCCGCATCATTGCGCTCACTCCGGCGGGGTGAACGCGGCCGCGGAGAGGAACGCGTCGACGTAGGGTCGACGGTCCCTGGCGGCCACCTCGCGCGCTCTCATGTGCTTCGACCGACGCGGAGGCGAGCCTGCAGGAGCGCCCATTTCTTGTGATGCCCCGTGCGACGGCACCATCTCCGGACGCGGCCCAGGTCCACGTCGTCTCGCGCGCGGCACACCGCGAGGGCCTGTTCGAGCCCGCTGAAGTCGTTCCAGAACAGAAACGCGGCGAGTCGGTCCCGGCACGAATCCGTCGGGGAGAGGAGGTCGAGCTGATCACAATCCGGGTTTCCCGGCGCGTCGCGGTCGGCGCCGCTTCGCTCCGAGCGCGCGCTGGAGCTCGACATCCTGTTGACCGACCCTCCACAGGAGCTCCGAGAGCGCCGCGTAACCGATGAAGCGCGGGTTCAACGTGACCCGCCGCGTACGCCCGAACGCGCGGCTGACCACGACGCCGTCCACTTCGAGAGACCAGTCGATGGCGACCGTCCCCACGCACCTCCCGAAAAGCCGAAACCCGCGGGAGCAACTCCGCGGGTTTCTGTTCGTAGCGGGGACAACGGGGATGCTCATAGCCACGGGATCTTACTCCGGTTTCAGCCGCGCGTCGGCGCTCCCAAGCAGCCGCCGAAGCCGAGCTGAAGACTCAGCGCGCGCGGGTCGAGACGTTTTCTCGGGCCGAAATCCTGCGTCCATCGCGCGTCCGCCGCGACTCCACTCAGCAGCGGGTCGAAGGCCGGCCTGCGGAAGCAAGGACGCGCCATGAGCACGAAGGACCCGAGCCACGACGTCGGCAACCTGTCGCGAGAGATCCTCGACTACTGGTTCGCCACGATCGACGACGCGACGCCGCTCGACCGCGAGAAGGAGCCGTTCCGCAGCTGCTTTGCCCGCTGGTACGGCAAGCGGCCGGAGATCGATGCGGAGATCCGCGAGCGCTTCGAGCCCGCGCTGGAAGCGGTCACGAACCAGGGGCGAGACTGGGAGCGCCACGTCGAGGAATGGCGCCGCGTGCCCGACGGGCTCGTCGCGCTCACGATCCTGCTCGATCAGCTACCGCGCAACATGTACCGCGACACGGCGCAGATGTATGCGCACGACCCGCTCGCGCTGATCGTCGCCGCGCAAGTGCTCGGGGAGCCGGACAGCGACGCGCGCCCGCTGGCTCGCAGGATGTTTCTGCTCGTGCCGTTCATGCACGTCGAGAACGTGACCCTGCAGCAGATGATGGTCGCGCGGTTCGAGGAACTGGTCGAGGACGCGCGTACGCGCAGCCCCGGCAATGTCGGGTTCTACGAAGGCGCGCTGGACTTCGCGCGCCGCCACCTGACGATCGTCGCGGAGTACGGCCGCTTCCCGCACAGGAATGCCCTCCTCGGGCGAACCTCGACGCCGGCCGAGCTGGAGTTGCTACGCGGCGGCCACGCGGGCTTCTGATCGTCGCAACCGCGCGGCGGACACGCAGGCCCAGGCGCCGAGCGCCAGCGCGCCAGCGAGCAGCGCGAACACGACCGAGTAGCTCGCGAGGCGGTGGCCGGCCTCGACCACGAACGGCGAGACAGCGCGCGCGGTGCTGGTCACCGCGCCCAGCCGACCCTGGTACGCGCCGAACGTCGCGCGCCCGTACCACTCGACGAGGACCGTCGCGCGCTCCAGCGTCATCATTCCGTTCGCCGCGCCGAAGACGAGGACGCACGCCGTCGCCGCGGCCCCGTCCGCCATCACGATGCCGAACAACGAGGCGGCCTGGGTGGCGAGCAAGAGCGGCAGGAACGCCGCGCCACCGATGGCCCGGCGAAGCGGACCGGAGATGATCCGGCCGGGAACCTGCGCCGCACCGGCGAAGCCCGCGACCGCCGCCGCCGCCGATTGCGTCTCGCCCTGCTCCACCAGGTGCCACATCAGGTAGATGAACACGCCCGTCGACGCGAGCGAGTGCATCGCGAGCCCGAGCGCCAGCCGCGACGCCGACGGCGGTGGAGCTAGCGGCGCGACGGCGGTGCGAGCGTGCCCGCGACGCGACAGCGGCAGGGAGAAGCGCAGCGGCACGAGCACGAGCGCCAGCACACCGGCGAGCACGAGCACCGTCTCGCGCCACGTGTGTTGCTCGAGTAGCCAGGCCGTCAACGGCAGGAATGCCGTGCTCGCGAAGCCGCCTACGATCGTCAGCCCGAGCATCGCGCGCGCTCGCGTGCGCTCCTCGGGACACCAGTCGACGATCGTGCGGAACGCCGGCTCGTAGAGCGCAAGCGCCTGGACGACACCGAGCAAGGCGAACGCGACGACGAGCGACGCCATGCCGCCGACCAGCGCGATCGCGGCAAACACGAGCGGCGCGGCGACGGCACCGGCACGCAGCGCCCCACGCGTCCCCCGTGCGTCGAGGATCGGGCCGACATGGCGACCAACCCAGCCGGCGATGAGCAGGCACACCGAGAACGCGGCGGCGACGTGAAGGCGCGAGACGCCGAGGTCGCTCGCGATCGGGGCCGAGAGAACGGTGTACGCGTAGTACAGGACGCCCCAGGCGACGAGCTGGTCGATCGACAGGCCCGCCACGGCGGCCCAGAGCCGCCGGCCGGTCAGCAGCACGCGCTCTTGGCGGGTGTGCAACATCCGCCGCCGTCGTCGTCGACGACGAGGTTGCTCTTGCACACGCCCGTCTCCGGCAGGTCGAGCTCGACCCGCAGCGCCGCCTCGCGATCGCCCGCGATCATCGCGGCGACCGAGCGCGCCTGCTCGTAGCCGGTCGCCAGGAGGAACGTCGGCGCACGTCCGTAGCTCTTGCTGCCGATGATGTAGAAGTCGGGCTCCGGGTGCGCCAGCTCCACGGCGCCGTGCGGGCGCACGCTGCCGCAGCTGTGAACGTTCGGATCGATCAGTGGCGCCAGCGCTTCGACACTGTCGAGCGCCGTGTCGATGCCGATGCGCAGCTCACGATCGATCGACAGGTCCGGGCGCTGGCCGGTCGCCGCGATGATCGCGTCGAGCCCCTGCACGACGGCCGGTTCACCGTCGCGCGTGCCGGCGACCTCGACCTTGCCGTCGATCTCGCGCAGGGACTCGATCCGAAAGCGCGTGACGAGACGGAGCGCGCCGGACTCGGCGAGCGCGCGGAGCTCGGCGCCCAGCTTGCCGCGCGCCGGCAGTCCATCGGCGTCGCCCCCACCGAAGACGCGCGACAGGTCCGAGCTGCGGGTCGCCCAGAATACCGTGGTACCCGGGCTCGTCTTTGCCAGCTCCATCAGCGGCAGGATGCTGTTCGCCGCCGAGTGCCCGGCCCCCACGACCATGGTCGTCCGTCCCGCGTAGCGATGGCGCTGCGCGCCGAGGACATCGGGGATGCCGTAGTGGACGCGATGCTTCAGCGCCTTCTCGCCGCGCGCCGGAAGCCCGGCGGCGCCGAGCGGATTCGGCGTCCACCACGTTCCCGACGCGTCGATGACCGCGCGGGCGATGATGTCCTCGTCCTCGGTCCGCACCAGGAACGGGACGTCGCCGCGTCCGTCGGTGCGCGTCTTGTCGACCCCGACGCGCGTGATCCCGAGGACGCGCCGGTTGACGAAGATGCGGTCGCTCAGCTGCGGCAGGTTCGCGAGCGGCAGGAGATATCGGCGATAGAGATCGTCGCCGGTGGGCATCTCGTCCGGAGGTGGCGGGCCCCACCCGGTCGCCTCCAGGTAGCGCACCGCGGTCTTGTCGACGTCGTAGCGCCACGGGGAGAACAGACGGACGTGTCCCCACGCGCGTTGACTCGCGCCGATCTCGTCGGCGGCTTCCAGGACGACGACCTCGATCTTGCGATCGAGCAGCTGGACCGCGGCCGACAGCCCGACGGGCCCGGCGCCGATCACGACGACGGGCAGGTCCCGCGCCGACATCAGCAGCAGCCCTTCTTGGTCGTCGCCGCCGGCTTGGCACCGCAGCCGCAGCCGGAGCCGCCGGTCGCCTTGACCTCGGCGTCGAGCGCGCAGCACGCGCTCGCATCCTTCGGCGCCGGGCCGCCGCAGCAGCCGGTCGACGCCGTCTCGGCGGTGGTGTTGGTGGTGGTCTCGGTCGGGTTCACTTCGATGGATTCCTTCATGCCCATGGAGTCGTTCGAGCAGGGCGAAGGACGCACGCTCGCGCCACAATCTTCGCGCAGCGGATCGCACTCGATGACGCCACCGCGCACGTCGGTCTCGACCCGGCAGAACTCGCCGATGATGCCCTTGAGGTGCTCGCGTCCTCGCTGCACGCGCGACTTCATGCCCGAGATGGAGATGCCGACCAGCCGCGCGGCGTCGGCCTGCGTCATGCCGCGGATCTCCGTCAGCTCGATCGCCTCCCGGTACGGCTCGGGCAGCTGCGCGATCATCGGCGCGAGGCAGCCGGCCAGCGCCGTCTCCGCAGCGCGGTCGTCATCGGTGGGCGGCGACGGGGCGCCCTCGGCCGCGGTCCGGTCGTCGAGCGCCTCGCGGCGAGTACGACGGCGAAACGCGTCGGCGACGACGTTGCGCGCGATCTGGAAGATCCAGGCGTCGATCCGGTCCGCCTCGCGCAGCTTCGGGAGCTGCTCCTGGATCCGGACGAAGACATCCTGGAGCACGTCGTCGGCCTCGACCTCGCGCGGCGCCCGCTTGGCCACGAACGATCGCAGCGGCGCGGCGAACTGGTTCCAGAGGGTTGCAGCGTGATCAGGAGCGGGATCGGTTGGATGCACGTCCATCACTACTGGAGACGGGATTCCGTTCCGATGGACGCAACAATTCGACACGCGGCCGACGCGACGGCATCAGCACCCGCAGCGATCGTGCGGCGCGTAGTCCACGACCTTGTTGCGGGCGTCGACGGCGATCGCGCAGCACTCCTCGAACAGCGCGCGCAGCTGGGCGCGGCCGCGCTGCACGCGCGACTTCATGCCGGAGACGGAGATGCCGGCGACCTCGGCGGCCTCGCGCACGGTGATCCCGTCGAGCTCCACGAGGGTCACCGCCTCCCGGTAGGGCGACGGCAGCCGCGCCACGAAGTCGGCGACGCAGCCGGACAGGTTGCGCGCGGCCTCGCGATCGTCGTCGTCGGCCTCGGGCGCGGCGTCATCGGCCGCCTCCCCCTCGGCGATCGGATGTCTTGCGCGGGCCCGCCCCTGCTCGGCGATCGCGCTCCGCGCGATCTGGAACAGCCACGCGGTGAAGCTGTCGTCGTCGCGCAGATTCGCCAGGCCGCGCTGCATGCGGACGTAGACGTCCTGGAGTACGTCGTCGACGTCCGGGCCGGCGACGCGACGCGCGACGAACGGCCGGAGCCGCTCCTCGATCTCGCGCCACGGCGCCGGCTCACAGGTCATGAACAGCAGCCTCCCGACGCCTTGCGACCGGGCTTGCGAGCCTCGATCGTCGCCGAGGCGACGAACTTCTCGATCCCGGGCATCCACGAGCTGACGACCTCGGCGCTGCGAGGATTGATCGTCACCTCGACGGCGGTGAAGCCGGCGTCGCGTAGCATCGCGCGGATGTCGTCGATCGGCGCGGCGCCGGAGACACATCCGGCGAGCGCGGCGGCCTGGGTCTGCAGCTCCTCGGGGATCGGGCCGGTCGCGACGACGTCGCTGATCGCGAGCCGACCGCCGGGCTTGAGCACGCGGAACGCCTCGCGGAAGACCGCCGCCTTCTGGGGCGAGAGGTTGATCACGCAGTTCGACAGGATCGCGTCGACGGTGCCGTCGGCGACCGGCAGGTGCTCGATCTCGCCGAGCCGGAACTCGACATTCTCGGCCTTCACCTTCGCGGCGTTCGCGCGCGCGCGGCTGACCATGTCGGGTGTCATGTCGACGCCGATCACGCGGCCGGTCGGGCCGACCCGGTGCCCGGCGAGGAAGCAGTCGAATCCGGCACCGGCGCCGAGGTCGAGGACGGTCTCGCCTTCGCGGAGCGCCGCGATCGCCGTCGGGTTGCCGCATCCGAGCCCGAGGTCGGCGCCCTCGGGCACGCTGGTGGAGTCATCCGCGCTGTAGCCGAGCTTCTCGGCGTAGCCCTGCTCCGTCGTGCCGCAACACCCTGGCGCGCAGCTACCGCCGGTCTTCGCGATCTGTCCATAGTGCTCCCGAACGATCGCGCGGGTTTCGTCGGCCTTGGTGTCGTTCATCTCGATCCTCCTGATCGGAAGACGGGCTTGGTTCCGGAAGGACGCAAGAAAAGACACGCCGACGACGCGGGGCATGCGGACGCGAATTCCAACGCGAGCTGGCTCGATCAGGTGTCTGGGAGAAAAGCGCATATCGTGATGTAGGAATGGTGTATCCGATCTGGTGCGGCTGCGCAGGTCGGTCGGACCTGACGTCAGGCGTCGAGCGCCAGCCGGCGGAGCCGTTCGGGGCCAGTGGGCTCGTCGACTTGCCAGGGGACGACGACGGCGCGCCGGGCGTGCACGGTCTCGACGATCGACAGCTGCGTGACCTCGGCCTGGATCCGCTGCTGCAGCAGCGGATCGCTCGATCCCGCGGCGGCCAGGCTGCCATTGACCACCCACGCGAACGGCTCGATGCCGGCGCGGCGAAGGTCGCCCTGGAGCTGCTCCGCCTCGGTCACGGGTGTCGCCTCGGCGAGGGTCACCAGCAGCACCTTGGTGAGCTCCGGGTTGGCGAGGCGCATGAGCGGCGTCTCGATGCGGCCGGCGTGCTCCGCCTTGTACGCGCGGACGATCTGTGTGTGGTAGGCGCCGGTGGTGTCGAGGAGCAGCAAGGTGTGGCCGGTCGGTGCGGTATCGAGGACGACGAAGCCACGCCGCGCCTCACCGATCAGGCGCGAGAACGCGCCGAACACCGCGACCTCCTCCCAGCACGGCGAGCGAAGATCCTCGGCGAGCAGCGCACGCGCGTCGGGGTCGAGCTTGGCGCCGCGCGTGGCCATGACGTTGTCGACGTACGCCTTCGTCTCCGCCGCGGGGTCGATGCGGCTCACCTCGAGGTGCGGCAGCTGACCGTCGATGGTCGCCGCGACGTGGGCCGCCGGATCCGTCGTGCTGAGGTGCACGGGCAGCCCGCGGGCGGCAAGCTCGACGGCGATCGCTGCGGCGATGGTCGTCTTGCCGACCCCGCCTTTTCCCATGACGAGGATCAGGCCGTGCCCGGGCGCCGCGAGATCGTCGATCAGCGTCGAGAGGGGCGGCACGGTGATCGTGGTCGCGGGAGCCTCTGGCGCCGCCGGGGGCGACGCACCACCGAGCAACGCGCGCAGCGCTGCGAGGCCGACCATGTTGAACGGTCGAAGCGGGACGCGCGCCTCCGGAAGGGTACGCAGCACCTCGGGCATCGCCGCGAGCGCCTCGCGTCCGCGTCGCTCGAGCGCGAGCGCCACCCGATCGTTTCGGTCCGTCGCCTCGAACACGGCGTTGATGACGAGCCTCTGATTGCGGAGCCCGAGCTCGACCAGCTCGCCCGAGGTGCGGGCCGCCTCGCGCAGGGACGCGCGGTCGGGTCGCGTCACGAGCATGACGGTGGTCGTCGCCGGGTCCGTGAGCGCCGCGAGCGCATGACCGAAGCGTTCCTGTTGCAGCTTCAGGCCGGGGTGCGGGCCCAGGCACGAGGCGCCCTGCGGCGTCGTCGCGAGGAAGCCGGTCCACGCGCGCGGCAGGCTGAGGAGGCGCAGCGTGTGTCCCGTCGGCGCCGTGTCGAACACCACGTGGTCCCAGCTCGCCGCGTCGCCCGCGAGCAAGCCTGCGAACTCGTCGAACGCAGCGATCTCCATCGTGCACGAGCCGGCAAGTTGTTCCTGCAGCTCTGCGACCTGCGCCGGCGTCCACGCGTCGCGATACGGATCGATGACTCGCTTGCGGTACTCGTCGGCGGCTCGCTGTGGGTCGATGTCGAGCGCGTACAGTCCGGATGCGCCGGGCACCTCGGTCGGGTGGTTGGTCAGGGCGACCCCGAGCATCTGGTCGAGGTTCGACGCTGGATCCGTGCTGACGAGGAGCACTCTCCGTCCCGCGTCCGCCAGCCGCAAAGCGACTGCGCAGGACAAGGCAGTCTTGCCGACACCACCCTTGCCGGTGAAGAACAGGTACCGGGTCGGATTCTCGAGAACGTCCATGGCGCCCTCCGGTGATGCAGATCGCGTGCCCTCGCCGGGAGCCACTCAGCGCAGACTTTGCGCGTGAGGCTCGACGAGCAGGGTGGGCTCGAGATCCGCGGGCTTCATCGCCAGCTCCTCGTCGGTGAGACGCGCATAGATCTCGATGAGGTTGTCGTCGGGATCGAGCAGCCACAGCTCGTGGAGCGGCGTCCCGCGCCAGGTGGTCCGGGGCGGCTTGTGGACGCGCGCGTCGATCCCCCGCGCGAGGTCATGGGCGCGTACGACCGCGGCCCGATCGGCGACGGCGATGCCGAGGTGGTAGAGGGTGTCGTGGTGCAACTCCTTGCCGTCGGCAACCACGAGCACGAAGTTCGCGCGCAGCTCTGGCCGCACGAACGTCGCGTAGCGATGGGTCCACTCCTTGGGCGGCCCACCGAGCAGCCAGGCGTAGAACCGCACGCTGCGGGCAAGATCGCGCACTCGCACGCTGGCGTGTAGCTCCTCCGGCCGCGGACCTTCGGGGAGATCGAGCAGCGCAGCCAAGACCTCGATACGCGCGCGGAGCTGATCGCGCGCGGCGCGAAATCGCGCCACCGCCTCGTCTCGCGAGACACCCGGGACATCAAGAGCCGGGTTCGCGATCGGCCAGTGCATGCGACGCACGCCGCCGAGGAAGAGCGGACAGACCTCCTCGGCGCACAGCGTGATCACGATATCGACGGTCGCCGGATCGATGGTGTCCACCGACTTCGATCGTTGCGCCGACACGTCGATACCGATCTCGCGCATCACCTCGATCGTGAGCGGATGGAGCGTCGTCGGCTCGCTTCCGGCGCTCTGCACTCGCGCTCGTTCGCCGAGCAGCGACCGCGCGAGCGCCTCCGCCATCTGGCTACGTGCCGAGTTCGCGACGCAGAGAAACAGGATCCCGGGCACCGTCTTGCTCATCAGACCTCCACGGCGCACGCCGGCGCGGCGACCTCGACGCGTGCGCCCGGGAAGTAGCGACGTCGAATCCAGAGCGCGACGCGCACCAGGCCGATCAGCACCGGCACCTCGACCAGCGGTCCGATCACCGCGGCGAACGCGGCGCCGCTGTGGATCCCGAACGTCGCGATCGCGACGGCGATCGCCAGCTCGAAGTTGTTCGACGCCGCGGTGAACGACAGCGTCGCGGACTGCGGATAGTCGGCCCCCGCCCGCTTGCTGAGCGCGAACGACGCCAGGAACATCACGACAAAGTAGATCCCGAGCGGGATCGCGATGCGCACGACATCGAGGGGCAGCTGGACGATCGCCTCGCCTTTCAGCGAGAACATGACGACGATCGTGAAGAGCAGCGCGACCAGCGTGATCGGGCTGATCCGGGGCAGGAACCGCGTCTCGTACCAGTCCCTGCCCTTGGCGCGGACCAGGACGCGCCGCGTGAGGAAGCCGGCGGCGAACGGGACGCCGAGGTAGATCGCGACGCTCTTCGCGATCTCGCCGATGGTGATGTCGACGACCACGCCCTCGAGCCCGAGCCAGCGCGGCAGCACCGTCGCGAAGACGTAGGCGTAGACCGAGAAGAACAGCACCTGGAAGATCGCGTTGAAGGCGACCAGCCCGGCGCAGTACTCGCGGTCGCCCTTCGCGAGGTCGTTCCAGACGATCACCATGGCGATACAGCGCGCGAGCCCGATGAGGATCAGCCCGAGCATGTACTCGGGTTTGTCGGGCAGGAACACCACGGCGAGCGCGAACATGAGCAGCGGGCCGATGACCCAGTTCTGCACGAGCGAGAGCGCGAGGACGCGCCGATCGCGGAACACCTTCCCCAGCTCCTCGTACCGGACCTTCGCGAGCGGCGGGTACATCATCAGGACGAGCCCGATCGCGATCGGGATCGACATGGTCCCGACGCTCGCTTGGCTGAGCGCCGCGTTGAGGCCCGGGACGGCGTACCCGAGCGCGATGCCGGCCCCCATCGCGAGGAAGATCCACAGCGTGAGGTACCGGTCGAGAAACGACAGCTTCCGGGCGAGCCTGTCGGGGTGCTGCGGCATGGACATCATCGTCTTTCAGCAACCGGCGTGCCCGGTGCTGCGCCGAGGAAACGCGCAAACCGTGCGCGCATCTCAATCACCGCCCGCCTCGACCTTCATCGTCGACATCATCTGCGCCCTGGTCGGCGGCAGGCTCAGCGACAGGATCCCGGTCAGCACCGCGAAGCCCATCGACGTCCACAGACAGCCCGGCAGCCCGCCGACCTGATACATGAGGCCCGACAGCAAGGTGCCGACGAGCCGGCCGCCTGCGTTCGCCATGTAGTAGAAGCCGACGTCCAGCGCGACGTCGTCGCCCTCGGAGTACGCGAGGATCAGGTAGGAGTGGACCGACGAGTTGATGGCGAACACGACGCCGAACAACCCGAGCCCGCCGAGCACCACCAGCTCCGGTTGCGCGCCTGCCGATACGCCGAGCGCCACGCCCGCCATGACGACGGCCAGCAGGAACGCGAGCACCTGCGCCGAGAGACGTCCCGGCGCGCGCCCGCCGGTGAACCGACCGATCACGGCCGGCGCAAACGACTGGATCATGCCGTAGCCGATCACCCACGCGGCGAGGAAGCCGCCGACCTCGGTGAAGCCCCAGGACAGGCGGACCGAAAGGAACACGGGCACGCCGACGACGAACCAGATGTCGCGCGCGCCGAACAGGAAGAAGCGCGCGGCCGACAGCACGTTGATCTCGCGGCTCTTCGAGAGCAGGCCCTTGAACTTCTTCTTCGACTTGGCGCGCCCGAGCCCGGACGTCAACGCGAGCGCCGTCACGGCGAGCGCCACGGCGACGAGCCCGGCCATCGACCACAGCGCGCCGCGGTAGCCGAGCCCGGCCAGCAGGAAGCCACCGAGGAAGAAGCCCGCGCCCTTGAGGGCGTTCTTCGAGCCGGTCAGGATCGCAACCCACCTGAAGAGCGAACCCGAGGCGTCCTCGGGCACGAGGACCTTGATCGCCGTCTTCGAGCTCATCTTGGTCAGGTCCTTGGCGATGCCCGACAGCGCCTGCGCCGACATCACGTAGACGACCGACACGGTCACCGACCACGACGGATCGAGCAGCGACAGCATCCCGAGCGCGACCACCTGCAAGGCGAGTCCGCTGAAGAGCGTGGTGCGCAGGCCCATGTTCGCCGCGATCCACCCGCCGACGAGGTTGGTGACCACGCCGAAGAACTCGTAGAACAGGAACAGGAATGCCAGCTGGACCGGCGAGTAGCCGAGCGCGTGGAAGTGCAGGAGCACGAGCATGCGCAGCGCGCCGTCGGTGAGCGTGAACGCCCAGTACGCCGCCGTGACGAGCACGTAGTTGCGCACGCTGCTCATCGCTCCCTCAGTGCAGGTCTCGCCCCACCCGGCTCGCCAGCTCCATCATGCGATGGACGTATCCCATCTCGTTGTCGTACCAGGCGAGCACCTTCACGCAGGTGCCGTCGAGGACCATCGTCGACTGCGCGTCGACGATCGCCGAGTGCGGGTCGCTCTTGAAGTCGATCGACACCAGCGGACGCTCCTCGTAGGCCAGGATGCCCTCGAGCGGCGCCTGGGCGGCAGCGGCCTTGAACAGGCCGTTGACCTCCTCGATCGTCGTCGGGCGCTTGACCTCGAAGACGGCATCCGTGAGCGATGCGTTGAGGAGCGGCACGCGCACGGCGATGCCGTTGAGCTTGCCCTTCAGCTCGGGGTAGATGAGCGTGATCGCCGTGGCGGAGCCGGTGCTGGTCGGGATGAGCGACATCCCGGCGGCGCGCGCGCGACGCAGGTCCTTGTGCGGCGCATCGACGACGACCTGCGTGTTGGTGACGTCGTGGATCGTCGTGATGATGCCGTGCTGGATCCCGATACCCTCGTGGACCACCTTGACCAGCGGCGCGAGGCAGTTGGTCGTGCACGACGCCGCGGTGAGCAGATGGTGCTGGTCGGGCTGGTACTCGTGATCGTTGACGCCGACCACGATGTTGAGGGCGCCTTCCTTCACCGGCGCCGCAACGATCACCTTCCTCACGCCGGCGTCGAAGTACGGCTGCAGGAGCGCGGTCGTGCGGAACTTGCCCGAGCACTCGAGCACGATATCGACGCCCAGGTCGCGCCACGGCACGTCTCCGGGCTTGCTGTGCTCGGAGAACCCGATGGCCTTGCCGTCGATGCGGATCGACCTGTCGCCCGCCTCGGTCACGTGCGACCACCGACCGTGCACGGAGTCGAACGCGAGGAGGTGCGCGGCCGCCTCGGCGCCCCCCTTGACCTCGTTGATGTGAACGAACTCGATATCCGGCCATCCCCACGCTGCACGCAGCGCGAGACGCCCCATCCGTCCGAAGCCGTTGATCCCGATACGCGTGGTCACGATCGCTCCTTGGCTGTGTCCGACGGGCTCATTCGCAGGCTCCTGGCCCACACGACTTCTTGAGCCGGACCAGGTCCGACCGCATGACCCGCTGCGAGCCGAACGCCTTCCCGACGCTCTCGATCACGACCTGCAGCTCGGGCGTGTCCTGATCGACGAGCCGGTAGTGGACCCAGCTCCCATCGCGCCGACTGTCGACGACACCAGCGGACTTCAAGATCCCGAGCGCGCGCGACACGCTCGGCTGTGGGAGCGCGAGCGCATTCTCGATGTGACACACGCAAAGCTCGCCGTGTGCAAGGAGCGCGACGATGCGGAGCCGGGTCTCGTCGGAGAGTGCCCGGAACACCCGCGAGAACGGTCGAACATCCAGGCCTGCGACTGACGGGAGCACCATATGCAGATATCTCCATGCCGCCATGGAGTCAACCCAGGGCGCGCCGTTCTTCGGTGGCTCGTTGCCCGGAATACGTGAATCCTTGCGTCCGTCCGGATCGGCCGGCGTCTTCTACGTGCATGACCGCTCCCCCTGGTGATTTCGTCGGACCTGACCTCACACCGGAGCACTACGTCCACGAGCTGCCTCCGGCGGTGCGCCGCGAGCTCGCGCGGCTCCTCGCCGCGATCGCGGCGGGCGAGAACGTCGAGCCCGACGTCCGGGCGACCATGGACGACGCCACGGCGCGGACCGCGGCGGCGCTGGCCACGGGTCCGGGGCTGATCCTCCTGCGCGGCGTCCCGGTCGCCGGCCACGATCGCGCCACGCTCGCGACGCTCTACACGATGTTCGGGCGCGCGCTCGGGCGGCCGATGCCGCAGAACCTCGAAGGCGAGACCATCACCGACATTCGCGACACGGGCGAGGATCCCGCGGACCCGGACGTCCGCCTCTACCGGACGCGCGCCGAGCAGGACTTCCACACCGACGGCGCCGACGTGATCGGCCTGCTCGCGCTCCGGACCGCACGCAGCGGCGGCGCGAGCCGCATCGTCAGCTCGGTTCGCGTGTACGAGGCGGTTCGCGAGCAGCGCCCCGACCTCGCGCCGCTGCTGCTCCAGCCATGGTTCTTCCGCATCCCCGGCGCCAAGGCGCGCGGCCTGCCGGAGGCGATGCCACGTCCGATCGTCACGGTCGTCGGCGACAAGATCGAGTCATTCTTCATCGGCTGGTACATCCGCAACGCGCAAGGTCTGCCCGGCGTCCCTCCCCTCTCCGACGCGCAGCACGAGGTGCTCGCGCTCTACGAGGCCACCGCCAACGATCCGGCGCTCTACCTCGACATGGACTTCCAGCCCGGCGACGTCCAGTGGCTGCGCAACTGCTTCGTCCTGCACAAGCGCACCGCGTACGAGGACCACGCCGAGGCCGAGCGCAAGCGTCACCTGCTTCGCCTCTGGCTCGCGATCGATCGCCTGTCCGACGGCACGCCGCGCTTCCCGATCGAGGGAGGCGCGCCGCAATGAGCCCCGATCTCGACACCGCCGTGATCGTGTGCCTCGCGGCTCTCGGCGCCTTCGCGTTCGTCGACGGCGTGCTCGTGCATCTCGTACGCGAGCGTCTGCACCGCCGCCCCGAGACGCGCCTCGAACACGTCATCCACACGGGCCGCGCCGCGGTCTTCCCTCCGATCCTCCTCCTCTTCTTCGCCGGCCGCGCGCCCGCCCTCGGCGTGGCGCTGCTCGTCGTCGATCAGGTGCTCGAGATCACCGACATGGCCATCGAGCGGCGCAGCCGCGCCTACTCGGGCGGCCTCCGCACCTCCGAGTACCTGCTCCACGGCAGCGCGCTCACCCTTCGCGGCGCCGCGATCGCGTTCTCCCTCGCGGCGGGCGCGCCCTCCGCGGCGGTCGTGTCCTTCGTCGACCTCCTCTTGCCCGGCACCGTCCTCGGCGCGATCCTCCATGTCGTGCTGCTGGTCCCCATCCGCCGAGCCGCAACGGCATGAGCTGCGACCTGCGAGCCGTCGCCGGCCAGATCCGGCCGTTCGTCGAGCGCCGCGTGGCGCCGCACGACGTCGACGACGTCATGCAGGAGATCCTCCACCGCGCCCATACCGGCGTCGACGCGCTCGACGACGACACCCGCTTCGCCGCCTGGCTCCACCGCGTCGCCCGCAACGCCATCTCCGACCATCACCGTCGCCGTGGCCGCCGCGACGCCAAGCACGACGCCTTCGCCGCCGAATGGCACGACGAGGTCGCCGAGCAAGAGGACGCCGTCGCTTCGCTCTCCGTGTTCGTCCGCGCGTTCGTCGACATGTTGCCGTCGCCCTACCGCGAGGCGCTGCAGCTCACCGAGATCGACGGTCTCACCATGCGCGAAGCGGCCGAGCGCGAGGGCATCTCGGTCTCGGGCATGAAGTCACGCGTCCAGCGCGGCCGTCGCCTGCTCCGCGAGCTGTTCGAGGCGTGCTGCGAGATCGCCCTCGACGCTCGCGGCCGGGTCGTCGAGTACACCCCGCGCCGC
>JAIOII010000753.1 GCA_019912685.1 Kofleriaceae bacterium | reverse complement strand
GTCGGGGAGCGAGCAGGCGAGCGCGACGCGCTTCGCTGGATCGCGCTCGCGCGCGATGTGCTCGTCGATCGTCGCGGCCGCGCGCCAGTCGAGCGACGGCTCGGCGCGCGCCGCGTCGGCGACCGTGATGAGGCCCTCGAGCAGGAGGTACGCGAGCAGCCGATCGGTGTCGCGCGGGGCGCCGCGACGACCACCTCGACTCACCGCGGCGTCCAGACGCCGCAGTTGACGCACCATGCCATAGAGCGTCTCCGCCACGAACCGGCGCTCGTGCGCGCCGAGCCACGTTTCCTTGCGAAACGTTTGCGAAAGTCGGTCGCTGACGAAGCCCCAGTCGAACCGGGTTCGCTGCCAGAGCTCGAGCAGGAGCGAGCGCAGCCGTCCGCCGCCGATCGCGGCGGCAGCAAGGCGCATGTCATGCGCTTGCGCTTTCGTCTGGTCCGTCATTGAATCCGGCTCGCACGATCAAGCCCGCCGCGGTTGCGCATCATCTGAGCCTCGTATACATCGCCCCGCGCGGGAACGCTCCCCGCTCAAAGGACCCCACCAGCATGAGTACCGACACGCAGGCCAAGTCCGGCGCCAAGCCGGCGGAGGCGACGAGCCTCAAGGACCGCGGCAACCTCTTCGAGATCGCGACCAAGCAGATCGAGAAGGCGATGAAGCTCGTCAACCTCGAGCCGAACATCGCCGAGATCCTCGCGCAGCCCAAGAACGAGCTCATCACGAACTTCCCGGTCCGCATGGACGACGGGACGATCAAGATGTTCAAGGGCTATCGCGTCCAGCACAACAACGTGCTCGGCCCGTACAAGGGCGGCATGCGCTACCACCACGAGGCCAACCTCGACGAGATGAAGGCGCTCGCCGCGTGGATGACGTACAAGAGCGCGCTGCACGAGATCCCGTTCGGCGGCGGCAAGGGCGGCGTGAAGGTCGATCCGCGCCAGCACTCGAAGGCGGAGCTCGAGCGCATCACGCGCCGCTTCACCTCGGCGCTCGGCAACAACATCGGTCCCGAGTGGGACATCCCCGCGCCCGACGTCGGCACCAACTCGCAGACGATGGTCTGGATGATGGACACGTACGTGAACATCGTCGGCCAGAACGAGCGCAACTCGGGCCGCGGCGTCGTGACCGGCAAGAGCATCACCGCCGGCGGCAGCTACGGCCGCAGCGAGGCGACGGGCGCCGGCGTGGTCCACTGCATCACGGAGTGGGCGAAGGACCGGAACTTCAACCTCGACGGGTGCCACGTCATCATCCAGGGCTTCGGCAACGTCGGCAGCTACACGGCGCGCCTGCTCTCGCAGAAGGGCGCGGTGATCGTCGGGGTCGGCGACGCCGGCGGCTACCTGGCCAACTCCGAGGGCATCAACCCGCACAAGCTCGGCGAGCACGTCGCCAAGACCGGCTCGGTCGCCGGCTACAAGGGCGCGAGCAAGATCAGCCGCGACGAGTTCTTCGGCCTCGACGCGCACGTGTTCGTGCCGGCGGCGCTCGAGCTCGAGCTCGGCGTCAGGGAGGCGAACGCGCTCAAGGTGAAGGTGGTGGTCGAGGGCGCGAACGGTCCGACGTTCCCGGAGGCCGAGGAGATCCTCGCCGGCAAGGGCTGCGACGTCATCCCCGACATCCTCTGCAACTCGGGCGGCGTGATCGTCAGCTACTACGAGTGGCTGCAGAACAAGCGCAGCGAGCAGTGGGAGCATGCCGACGTGCTGGCGCGGCTCGAGCGCCGCATGAAGCAGACGTACCAGCAGGTGCGGAACTACGCGGCGGCGCGCAAGTGCGACTGGCGCACGGCGAGCTACGCGATCGGGCTCGAGCGCCTGCGGACCTGTTACAACGAGCGGGGCATCTTTCCCTGACCCGCCGCGCGTGAGCGCGGACGGGTCAGCCTCACCCTTACCCTTCCCCTTACCCTTACCCTTCTACGATCCGGCGCCCCCAGCGGGCGCCGTTCGTTTTTTTGCCCTCCCCTCTCGCCCTCCCTATTCTCGCTCTGTGTCTCCCCACATCGCCGTCGACGAGCGCCTCCGGCGACTCGCGCCGATCGTGACGGGAGCCGCGGGCTCCGGCCTTTCCGCGCTGCGCCTGCGCGCGGGCGGCGTGAGCGAGCGCGAGCTCGTCGTGTGCGCGCTGCTCGGCGTGGCGGCGG
>JAIOII010000752.1 GCA_019912685.1 Kofleriaceae bacterium | reverse complement strand
CTGATCGCCCAGCCGTGCGCGCCCGGCTGGGCGATCAGCGGCCGCGCCGGCAACACCTGGATGTGCGCGCCGGTCGCCGAGGCCGCGATCGCCTACGTGGGCGGGCGCTGCGAGCTCCACCTCGGCTGGCGGGACTCGTGCGACGGGTGCACGACCGCGCCGAGCAAGTGGGGCCACGCCAACGACGCCGCGTGCCAGAACGGCGCCGGCGCCGACAACACGTGCACGACGACGACCCTGGGCGGCGAGGCGGTGAACCTGTTCGGGCTCAACCCCGACGGCGACGTCGACGGCAACGACAAGCTCTACCTCGGCCTGGCCTGCGCCGCGACCGACGCGAACGTGTCGACGTCGATGACCGAGTGCCCCGCGGGCCGGTTCGTCGTCGGCACGAACGCCGATGGCAGCTTCTCGTGCGCCGAGCCGCCGGCGTTCTCCGCCTACGTGCGTGACCGCTGCACGCTCTTCTTCGGCTGGCGCGACAGCTGCGACGCCTGCACCCAGCCGCCGACCAAGTGGGGCTCGGTCGGGACGACCGCCTGCGCGAACGGCGCCGGCGCCGACAACACGTGTTCGGACACCACGCTCGGCGACGTCGCCATGCCGCTGTTCGGCCTCAGCACCGACGGCGACGTCAACGGCGACGACACGCTGTACGTCGGCTTCCGCTGCGCTCCGTAGCGCGAGCCACCACGCGGCGCGCGCGGTCAGTCGCGGAGCTTCGTCTCCTGGTGGTAGGTGCGCTGGCCGATCAGCAAGCTCCCGCTCCCGTGGAAGACGTTGATGACGCCCGAGCTCGACGGGTCCTCGATGACCGGCATCCCGGGCTGCGAGACCTCCGGCGCCTCGCCCGGCGCGCCGACGACGAGATCGTTCGCGCCCGCTCCCGCGGACCAGTCGTCGGACGAGACGTCCTTCTCGCCGATGCCGTTGACGTTGCCGACGGCGACCGCCTCGCCGAACCAGTCGAGCGCCTCGTTCGTCGCGAACGGAACGGCGTGCTGCTGGAGGATCGCCCTCGGCGTGACGTCGCCGTGCTCGCCGGTGAAGACCGAGACCGCGCCCTGGCCGCCGTTCTCCCCGGGCGCGCCGACCACGATCTCGTCCTGCTGCGTGTCGCCCTCGAGGCGACCGATCGCGAGCGCCGCGCCGAAGCGATCGCCGGCCTCGAGCGAGCCGTTCTGCGCGATCGACTGCGCCAGCGTCATCGAGCTCGAGCCGAGCGTGCTCGACGACGACGTGTAGACGTAGACGCGGCCCTGGCCGCCGCTCGTCGCCGGCGCGCCGACGACGATGTCGTCGCGCAGGCTGCCACGCACGTTGCCGATCGCGACGGCCGCGCCGAAGTCGTCGGTCGCCGCGTACGGCGGGGGGATGCGCTGCTCGATCGTCGCGAGCGCGTTCGTCGCCCACGTCGAGGGTGACCCGGTAGGCGTGCGGCCGGCGTAGACGAACACGCTGCCGCGGCGATCGGTGCCCGCGTAGGGGGCGCCGACGACGAGGTCGTCGTTGCTGCCGTCGTCGAGCCGGCCGACCGCGAGGGCTGCGCCGAAGCGATCGCCGTTGGCGTTGCCCGCCCAGAACAGGCGGGTGGTCGTGCCCTCGGCGTTCACGCCGCCCGCCGGGTCGATCGGGTAGACGTACACGGCGCCGCCGGTGAACGGGCCGGCGCCGAAGATGCCGGGGTGGAGATCGCCGGGCGCGCCGATGATCAGGTTCGGCGTGCTGCCGCCGCCGAGCGCGCCGAGCGCGACCGCGTAACCGAACTGGTCGTCGGTGTTCTCGGTGTAGCCGAGCGAGCCCTGCGTCAGCTTGCGGAGGACGGTGAAGCCGCTCGCGCTGCCCTTGAACAGGAGCGCGCCGCCCGCGTCGACGACGTTGGTGTTGCCGACCTGGACGTCCTCGTCGGGCACGCCCACGAGCAGATCATCGATGTTGTCGCCGTCGACATCGCCGGCCGCGAGTGACCACCCGAAGTGATCGTCGGGCTCGTTGCCCCAGCCCGCCGACGCCTGGGTCAACGTCTTCCACGGCACCAGCCGGTTCGACGTGCCGCGGTAGACGACGACCTTGCCGGCGCCGTCGCTCTCGCCGGGGATGCCGACGGCCACGTCGTTGTACTGGTCGCCGTTGAAGTCCCCGATCGCGAGCGCCGCGCCCATGCGATCGCCGTAGTTGTTCACGCCGCCGTCCCCGCCGTGCATGCGCCAGAGCATGTTGACGTCCTCGCGGGACATCGTGGTCGGGCGCCAGATCGGGCGCCCGGTATCGGCGCGGAACATCGTCATGCACCAGTTCTCGTCGGTGCCGTTGCTGTCGTCGTCGAGCGTCTTCATGCACTTCGCCGGCGGATTGGGGGCGCACCACGTCCCCGTCGAGTAGTGCATGATGCTGCGGAAGTCGTAGGGGCCCTTCTCCAGCGCGTCGGGCTTCACCTCGTACTGCTTCTGGTCGTTCTCCCAGTCCCAGAGGCTCCAGTTGATGCAGTCGTTGTCGATCACGACCCAGGCGTCGCGGTCCGCGCGCGACTGCTCGTGCCAGAAGCCGACCGCGTGCAGGGTCTCGTGGATGATGAGGTCCTGGCTGGCGGTCGCGTCGTAGAACGTGACCGCCTGCTCGCCGCCGGCCATGCCGATCGAGTCGGACACGCCGCCGTTGTTGTCGTTCACGTCCTGCCGGTACTCGAGGTAGTTGCCGGTCGTGTTGTCGAAGATGCTCGCGAACCGGAGCGGCGTCACCGCCTCCATGGCGTCGTGCGCGGCGATGATGGCGTTGCGCGTCGCCATGTTGACGCTCGGGTCGAAGCGGAAGCGCACCGTGCCCTCGGGCCAGCGCCGGCTGAAGTCCTTGTGGATCGCGCCGCCGAAGAGCGCGCGCGACCGCTCGAGCTCCTCGATCGGACCCAGGTCGATGTCGCCGTCGAAGATCGCCCGGCCGTTGACCTCCACGTAGCGGACGTCGCGGACGCCGTCGGGAAAGCGGATGCGGACGGTCCGTTCGGGGAGCTCGTCGCCGTCGACAGCTTCGCCGGGGTCGGGCGCCGCGAAATCGGGATCGGTGCAGGCGGTGGTGAGGAGCAGCGGTAGGCAGACAGCTGTGAGTCGGGTACGCATGCCCCGGTAGAGCGCCTCACCCGGCGGGTGTTACGGCTCGACGCAGGTGTTGCTCGCGCCGCACGTCATCGGTGCCGGGCAGGCGCCACCGGTTCCGCACGGCGGTCGCTCGCACTGGGAGAGGCTCCCGCACACGTAGGGCGCGGGGCAGGGCGATTGCGCGTTGCACTGGCGGATCGCGCAGACGCCGCTCCCCGGCAGGCAGCGCTTGCCGGCCGAGCAGTCGGCGTCGGTCGCGCAGTCGCGGACGCAGGCGCCGAACTGGCCGCAGGTCGTGCCCGACGGGCAGTCGTCGTCGGTGCCGCAGCCGTTGCAGACGCCGCCCGGCGGCGACATCGTGCACGTCGACAGCCCCGGGCAGTCGGCCTCGACGCGGCAGTCGACCGGCCCGAGGTTGGTGACCGCCGCATCGCTCGCCGCGTCGGCCGCGGCGTCGGTCGGGCTCGGGCCATCGGGGTGACCGTCGAGCCCGAGCGAATCCTGGGACGGCGCATCGACCACCGGTGCGTCGGTGCCGCCGCCCTCGTCGCTGCCGCCGCAGGCGACGAGGAGAACCGAGCTGACGAGGACCGATGCGACGCGCATCGCGGGAACCTACGCCAGCTCGGCGCGAAAGTCAGCCGGCGGCGAGGAGCGCGCCGAGGCGGGCGAGGTGCGCGCTCGCGCCGCCGAGCTGGAGCTCGATCCACTTGGACAGCGGGTAGTACTTCGCGAGCGGATAGCCGAGGTCGAAGCCGATGCCGCCGTGGAGGTGCTGGGCGGCGTAGGTGACGCGCTGGCCGGCCTCGGCGGCGAAGACCTTGGCGACGGCGAGCTCGCGCGCCGCGGGGAGGTCGTTCGCGAGCCGCCAGGCGGCTTCCCAGCAGGTGAGGCGGATGGTCTCGACGTCGACGTAGGCGTCGGCCGCGCGCTGGGCGACGGCCTGGAAGGTCGCGATCGGGCGATCGAACTGCGTGCGCTGCGACGTGTAGGCCGCCGTCATGCGCAGCACCTTGTCGGTGATGCCGAGCTCGAGGGCGCAGAGGCCGATCGTCGCGCGATCGAGGAGCCAGGCGAAGGTCGCCGCGTCGCCGAGCGGCTCGGCGGGCGCGCCGGCGAGCGTGAGC
>JAIOII010000751.1 GCA_019912685.1 Kofleriaceae bacterium | reverse complement strand
GCCGCGGTGCGCGCGTACCTGTGCGCCGCAGCCGCCGCGTCGCTGGCGGACGCGGGGACGCTGGTCGTCGCCGACGACGATCGCGCGACCGCCCGCGACCTCATGCTCGGGTTCGTCGGGCACCTGATCGGGAAGCCGCTGCGCTCGGTGGCCTTCGTCGCGCAGGTCCACGCCGGGCTGCGGTCGTCGTAGTACACTTCGCCGCATGGGAGCTCGCCGCACCTGGCTCGTGGCTGCGCTGGTCTCGCTCTGCGCTTCCGTCGGTACGCCCTCGATCGCGCTGGCTCAGCCGGATCCGGAACCCGAGCCGGAGGTCGAGATGCCCGGCGACGAGCCGCCGCTCCCCGAAGGGGATTCGCCGCCCGAGCCGCCCGCGGAGCCCGACCCGGCCACGAAGGCGGCGGCCAAGAAGCTCCTCGACGGCGGCGATGGCTTCCTGAAGAAGGGCGACCGCTACGCGAAGCGCAAGAAGGCCGACCAGGCCAGGGCGGAGTACGAGCGCGCGCTCGCGGCGTACACCAAGGCGTACGAGCTCGTGCCCAACCCCAAGATCTACTACCCGATGGCGATCGCGGAGGAGAAGCTCGAGAAGTGGATCGACGTGGCGACGCACCTGCGCCGGTTCCTGAACCAGGCGTCCGACGCCGACGCCAAGATGCGCGCCGACGCCGAGGCGCGCCTCGAGAACGCGAAGCTCAACATCGGCGTGCTCAAGCTGAACGTCACGCCCGAGGGCGCGCAGGTCGCGATCGACGGCAACCCCGTCGGCACCACGCCGCTCGCCGAGCCGATCTACCTCGCGCCCGGCGAGTACGCGCTCTCGATCACCGCCGACGGGCACAAGCCGATCGAGCAGCCGCTCACCGTCGAGGCGGGCAGCGAGAGCGAGCGCGCGTTCGAGCTCGAGTCCGCGGCCGTCATCATCGACACGCCGCGTCCGCCGCCGCCACCGCCGGAGATCCCGATGCCGCCTCGCCCGAGCAAGACGATGCTCTTCGTCGCCGGCGGCGCGACCCTCGCGTTCTTCGCGGGCGCGACGACGACCGGCATCCTCGCGATGGGCAAGAACGGCACGTGGAAGGACGAGAACGCGAGCGACGCCGCGCGCGAGGACGCGCGCCAGAGCGGCAAGAGCCTCGCGCTGCTCACCGACGGGCTCATCCTCGGGACGATCGTCGCCGGCGGGCTCACCGCGTACTACTACACGAAGATCTACAAGCCGAAGCAGGCCGAGTACCGCAAGCAGCTCGAGGAGCGCGAGAAGCGCTTCGACGAGTATGCGCGGGCCCCCAAGGTGTTCGTGACGCCGTGGGTCCAAGCGGGTGGCGGTGGCCTCGTGCTCACCGGCGAGCTGTAGGGAGACGAGCGTATGGCGCAGCAACCGATGTATCCACCTGGTCCTCCGCCCGGCTATCCGCCGGGGATGCCGCCCGGCGGTCCGCATGGCCCGCACGGTATGGGCCCGCCGGGGCCGCACGGACCGCCCGGGCCGGGCCAGCCGCAACGGCTCGCGCTTCCGCCGGAGCGCGGCGGCGGTGTTCCCAAGATCGTGCCGATCGTGATGTCGATCGGGTGCGCGATCGGCACGTTCTCGGGGCTGTACTTCGGCCTCGGCACCGGCGCCGACGACGCGGTCGCCGAGGAAGCGAAGCTCGAGACCGGCTCGGGGGCGGCGTCGGCGTCGGGCTCGGGCGAGACACCCGACAAGGGCTCGGGGACCGCAACGGCGTCGGGATCCGCCGTGGCGGTCCCCGAGCCC
>JAIOII010000750.1 GCA_019912685.1 Kofleriaceae bacterium | reverse complement strand
CTTCATCGGCATGGGCACGTCGCCGGTGCGCGCCTCGGGCGCGTCGTGGACGAGCGCCATGCGGAGGGCGCGCTCCCCGTCGACGGGCGTGCCCTCGGCGCGCAGCGCGTCGCAGAGCGCGGCGACGAGGAGCGCGACCTGGAGCGTGTGCGCGGCGATCGTCTCGGCCGGCAGGCACCCGCGCAGCACCCAGCCGGTGCGCGTCAGGTCGCCGAGCGGCGCGAGCGCGTCGAGCTGATCGAGCAGGCGTTCACGGTCCATGCGTGATCGCCTGCCTGAGCGCCCGCGACAGCTCCTCGAGATCGAACGGCTTGTGCATCACGCGCTCGATCCCGAGGTCGCGCAGCTCGTGCTCGAGCGCCTCCTCGAGCCGGCCCGACGTCATGATCACCGGCACCGACGGGTCGAGCTCGCGCATGATCTTGTAGGCGTCGCCGCCCGTCATGACCGGCATGACGTGGTCGAGCACGACCGCCGCCAGCTCGCCGCGGTGCGCGCGGAACGCCTCGACCGCCGCGGCGCCGTCGCCGGCCTCGATCGTCTCGTACCCCATGTGCTCGAGGGCGCGCCGCAGCGCGCGCCGCAGGGGCAGCTCGTCGTCGACGAGCAGCACCTTGCCGCGCCCGCGCACCAGCTCGCCGCGCGCGGCGCGACGGTCGCTCGCCGCGGACGCGGCGGGCAGGTACACCGTGAACCGCGCCCCGGATGGCTCCGCATCGCCGACCTCGATCACGCCGCCGTGCGCCTGGACGACGCCGTAGGCCGTGGCGAGCCCGAGGCCCGTGCCCCGCGCCTCGCGCCCCTGCTTGGTCGAGAAGTACGGCTCGAACACGCGCGGCCGCAGCTCGGGCGGCACGCCCGCGCCGGTGTCGCTTGCCTCGACGACCACCCAGCGGCCGGGACGGAGCGGCGGCGGGGCCGCGCCCTCGATCGTGCGCACGGCGAACGTGAGCGTGCCCCCGTGCGCCATCGCGTCGCGCGCGTTGACCGCGAGGTTCAGGATCACCTGCTCGAGCTGGTTCTGGTCGCCGGCGACGAACGCGCCGGGCTCGCGCCGGTGCTCGATCGTGATGTGGCGCTCGAACGTGCGGCGCACGAGGTCGACGACGCCGGCGACGACCGCGTCGAGGTCGAAGCGCACGACGTTGCCGGCCGGGTGGCGACCGAACGCGAGCAGCGAGCGCGTGAGGGCGGCGGCGCTGTCGGTCGCTTGCTCGATGCGCACGAGATCCTCGACGCGCGACGCGTCTTGCTCGCGCACGCGCAGCATCGACGCGAGGATCCGGATCTGGGCCAGGACGTTGTTGAAGTCGTGGGCGACGCCCGCGGCCAGCGTGCCGATCGCCTGCAGACGCTCGTCCTGCCGGGCGCGCTCCTCGGCCTCGCGCTGGCGGGCGCACGCCTCGCGCTCGGCCGTGTAGTCGGCGAACGCGATGACGATGTGCGTGATGACGTCACCGTCGAAGATCGGCCGGGCCGTGGCGCGGATGTTCACGCGCCGCCCGTCGTGGCGGTGGATCACGATATCCTCGACCGTGACCGTCGCGCGCGCCTCGAGCGCGCGCACGAAGGGCATACGCGCCTCCGGATACGGCTTGCCGTCGAGGCCCATGATCCCGTAGGGCTCGCTGTAGCCCCCGACGGCGACATCGCCGCGCGCCTCGATGCCCAGGATCTCGCGGAACACCTGGTTCGCGAACAGGAGCTCTCCGCCGGGTGCGCGCGCGATCCAGACTCCGAGCGGCAGCTGATCGATGACCCCCGAGAGCAGAACGTCGTCCGTCGTCACATCTACCTCGACGCGGATGGTAACGGCAGTCCGCCTGCGAAATGCTCCGATCGCACCGTTGCTGGTATGGTGGGCCCGTGGGCGGCTGCACCAACTGCGGAAGCAAGAGCGGATGCGACCACCGCAAGGGCGAGATGCTCGAGGCGGTCGAGGACGCTCTGGCGCGCCTCTACCCGTCGCGCACGTGGGGCGTCCCGCGCGCGAGCGCGCCGGGAGGCGGCGCCGACATCGAGGCCGCGACGCTGGCGGACGAGCTGGCGCAGGAGCTCGACGCGGCGGTGTTCGTGCGGCCCGGCGAGGCCGGCGAGCACTGCGACTACGTCTACGTCCTCTGCGTCGGCCGGCCGCCGTGCGCCATCCAGGTGCGTGACCAGGGCGTGCCGCCACCGCGCGAATGGGAGGGCGAGACCGCGCTCTCGGAGTCGTACCTGCGCGTCGCGCTCTCATCGCTGGCGCGCATGGCGGTCGTGCAGGAGGTCTCGGTCGAGGTGCGCGGCGACGGCGGCGACGGCGGCGGCTGGACGGTGCGCGAGGTCCCGCGCGCCGGCGTCTACTCGGCGCCGCTCCTGCGCCGCTTCCAGCGCCTCGTCGCGATCCTGCCGGCGTACGACATCCTGCACGTCGACCTCGGCGACATCTCCGGCCCACCGCCCGGCTTCGAGCCCGGCGAGTGGCCCTCCCTGTTCGCGGGCACGCCCGCGGTGACGAACTACCTCTTCTATCCGCAGCCCGCGACCATGGTGACGACGACGTGGCTGGCGGCGCCCGGGGACGCCGCGTGAGCCCCGACGTCGGCTTCGCGGATCACGTGCGCACCATCCTCGCCGACCTGCGCGTCTCGCTCGGCGCGCGGGACGACGGAGGCGCGCGCCTCGAGCTCGAGATGGGCCACATGGTGCGCCCCGACGACGAGGTCGACCTCG
>JAIOII010000749.1 GCA_019912685.1 Kofleriaceae bacterium | reverse complement strand
CCAGTTCGCGGCGTTCATCGCCGCCATCTCGACGATGGATCTCGTGGCGCCGGCGCGCGGCCGCGACCGTCTGTCCGACGCCTTCGCGCGCGCCGCGACTTGCGCCGCGGCCTGACGTCGCCGACGATGCCGGGCTCGAAGTGAGCTCGCTGACCGGAAAGGCCGCGCGCGGCGCGATCTGGACGATCCTGTCCAGCATCGGCGGACGCGCCATCGGCGTGCTCGGCACGCTGATCATCACCCGCTACCTGGATCCCGAGGCCGTCGGCGACGTCGGCACCGCGATGATCCTGGTGATGACCGTCAACTGGCTGACCACGGTCGGCTTCGGCCAGTACGTCATCGTGCGAGGGCGCGGGGAGGACGCCGCCGAGGTCGTGTGGCACGCGAGCACCGTGTCGCTCGTGCTCGGGGCGACCGGGCTCGGCCTCGTCGCGCTCGTCGCCGGCGTGTTCGGCACGCAGATCGGCGTGTCCGAGATCACCCAGTACATCCCGATCCTCGCGCTCGCGATCGGCATGCGCCGGATCTCGGCGATTCCCGAGAAGCTGCTCGTGCAGCGCATGCAGTTCCGCGCGATCGCGTTGACCCAGACGCTGGGCGAGGCGGTCTACGCCGGTACCACGATCTTCTTCGCGGCGCGCGGGCACGGCGCGTGGTCGGTGGCGTACGGCAACGTCGCCCAGTACACCCTGGTCACGCTCGTCATCCTCGGCGCGGTCGGCGTGAAGCCGTGGACCACGCCGACGCGGTGGTCGTGGGCGCGCGTGCGCGACATGTTCCGCTGGGGCGCGCCGCTCGCCGTCGAGTCGGTGCTGCACATGGGCGCGCGCTACTGGGACAACGTGATGATCCGGACGCTCTTCGGCGCGCGCCCGACCGGCCTCTACAACCTCGCCTACAACCTCGCCGACATCCCGGCGGCGCACGTCGGCGAGCAGATCGGGCTGGTGCTCCTGCCGTCGCTCGCGAACCTTCCGCCCGAGCGCCGGCCGCGGGCGTTCGAGCGGGCGACCGCCTTGCTCTCGCTCATCGTCTTCCCGCTCGCGCTCGGGCTGGGCGCGGTCGCGGACACCCTCGTCCGGCTCATCCTTTCCGACGAGTGGCAGGACGTCGCGCCCTTCCTGACGGTGCTCTCGGTGCTGTCGGTGTTCCGGCCCATCGGCTGGGTCGTGTCGTCGTACCTGCAGGCGCAGGAGCGCAACAAGCCGCTCATGTACCTCGAGATCCTGAAGATCGCGACGCTGCTCGGCGGCATCCTCGCGCTGTCGCCGTTCGGCGCGCGCGCGGCGGCCGCCGCGGTCGGCATCGCGTTCGCGATCAACGCCGTGCTCGGCGTGTGGCTCGTCCTGCACAACGGGCCGCGGCCGCGCGTCCTGATCGAAGGCTTCCTGCGGCCGCTGTTCGCGGCGGGCGTCATGGCGGCGGCGGTGCTCGCGGCGCGGTACGTGCTGGAGGACGCCGGCATCTCGCACGCGGGCATCCTGCTCGCGATCGAGATCGCCGTCGGTGCGATCGTGTACGTCGGTGTGGCGCTCGTCGTCTGCCGTGAGACCGCGCGTGACCTCTTCAACGTGCTGCGCGAGGTGCGGCGACGCCGCGGCGGCGCGGCGCCGACCTGATCGCTCCGTCCTGGCGCAGGTGCTCCACGGTGGAGCAGGCACCGGACCGTCCGGTTCCGCGAAGTGCCCGTGACGACGACGCGCGCGCGTGGCATCGCGGGTGCAGTACGTCACGGCATGGAACAGCTCAGCATTCACTTCCACGGCGTGCGCGGCTCGATCGCGGCGCCCGGCGTCGCCACCGCGCGCGTCGGCGGCAACACCAGCTGCGTCGAGGTGCGCGCCGGCGAGCACCGCATCGTGCTCGACGCGGGCACCGGCCTGCGCGCGCTCGGCGAGAGGCTCATCGCGACGGGACCGACGGCGACGACGATCCTGCTCTCGCACCTGCACTGGGACCACATCCAGGGCTTGCCGTTCTTCACGCCGATCTACGTGAGCGGCAACTGGATCGAGGTGGTGTGCGGCCCGAACGGCACGATGCCGCTCGAGGCGGCGCTGCGCCGGCAGATGTCGGCGCCGTTCTTCCCGGTCGACTTCGAGGACGTGTCGCGCCAGGTGCGCGCGCGCGAGCCGCGCATCGGCGAGCCGTTCGCGATCGGCGACGTGCGCGTCACGATGGCGAAGCTCAACCACCCGGACCCCGTGTTCGGCTACCGCCTCGAGCATCGCGGCGCGTCGGTCGTGTACGCGACGGACACCGAGCACTTCGCGTGCGTCGATCCGGCGCTCGCGCGGCTGGCGGCGGGCGCGGACGTGCTCATCTACGACGCGCAGTACACGCCCGAGGAGTATCCCGGCAAGGTCGGCTGGGGCCACTCGACGTGGGAGGCGGCGGTCGCGCTCGCGCGCACGGCCGGCGTGCGCCAGCTCGTCCTCTACCACCACGACCCGCGCCGGTCGGACGACGCGATCGACGTGCTCGAGGCGCGCGCGCAGGCGGCGTTCCCGGGCACGGTGGCGGCGCGCGAGGGCGCGGTCCTGCAGGTGGAGCCGCGCTCCACGCGCAAGGCGGCCTGATCATCACGGAGACCCGCGAGGAGAGTATGCTGGCGGCGCACCGCCAGATGAGCGACGACGAACGCCGCTTCGAGCTGCTCGCCGACCTGGGCGCGATGATCGCGCGCGAGGTCGAGCTCGACGAGCTGCTCGCGTCGTTCGCCGAGCGCGTCGCGCGCGCGCTGGGCGCCGATCGCGCGAGCGTGTGGCTCATCGACAGCGCGTCGGGCGAGCTGCGCGCGCGCGTCGCCGACCACGTCGATCCCGAGGACCTGCGCCTGCCGATCGGGCGGGGCATCGCGGGGCACGTCGCGCGCACCGGCGAGACGCTGTCGATCGCGGACGTGACGGTCGACCCGCGCTGGTCGCCGGAGGCCGACGAGCGCACGGGCTATCGCACGCGGTCGATGCTGTCGGCGCCGGTCGAGGCCAACGGCGCGCGCCGCGGCGTCATCCAGGTGCTCAACAAGCCGGGCGGGTTCTCGGCGCGCGATCAGGTGTTCGTGGCGGCGCTCGCCGAGCAGATCGGGCGCGCGCTCGAGTACACGTCGTTGCGCGGCGACCGGGAGCGCCCGGGCGTCGCCGTGCGCGGGCGCTTCAACCACGTCGTCGGCCGCTCGGCGGTGATGCAGGCGGTGTACGAGGTGATCGTGTCGGCGGCGCAGACCGACGCGACGGTGCTGCTGCACGGCGAGACCGGCACGGGCAAGGGCCTGTTCGCGCGCGCGATCCACGTCAACAGCGACCGGCGCGACGCGCCGTTCGTGCACGTCGACTGCACGACGTTGCCGGCGAACCTCGTCGAGAGCGAGCTGTTCGGCCACGAGCGCGGCGCGTTCACCGGCGCCGACGCGCGCGTGATCGGCAAGGTCGAGGCGGCGGCCGGCGGCACGCTCTTCCTCGACGAGCTCGGCGAGATCCCGCTCGAGCTGCAGGGCAAGCTCCTGCGCTGGGTGCAGGAGCGGCGCTTCGAGCGCGTCGGCGGGCGCGAGACGATCGAGAGCGACGTGCGTCTGGTCGCCGCCACCAACCGCGACCTCGCCGCGATGGTGAAGGCCGGCGCGTTCCGCAGCGATCTCTACTTCCGCGTGCGCGTGGTCGAGATCGAGCTACCGCCGCTGCGCGCGCGCGGCGACGGCGACATCATCGGCCTCGCCGAGCACTTCCTCGGCGTCTACGCCCGCCGCCACCGCAAGTCGGTCACCGCGGTCTCCGACGACGCACGCGCCGCGCTGCTCGCCCACCCCTGGCCCGGCAACGTGCGCGAGCTCGAGCACGCGATCGAGCGCGCCGTCGTCCTCGCGCGCGGCCAGACGATCGACGCGCGCGCGCTCGGCCTCGATCGCGCGCCGCCTCCGGCCCCCACCGACGCCATCCCGCCGGGCCTCACCCTCGCCGCCGCCGAGCGCGCCTACGCCCAGGCCACCCTCGCCCGCCACGACGGCAACCAGTCCGCCGCGGCCCGCGAGCTCGGCATCAGCCGCAACAAGCTCGCCCGCCTCCTGAAGTAGGGACACGCTCCCCCCTCTCAACCATCCGTAATCGCTCGCAAATCCCCACCATTTGCGTCGCCCTGACCGGGGACACGCTCTCCCCCCTTAACATCTCGTAATCCCAAACGATTCAGGACCACTTGCGTCGCGACACGGCGGAGGTGTCCCCAGAGACGAAGTCGCGCGACGCAACTGGTCGAATTTTCTCAATTGTTCTCGACCCTTGCGACCCAGGAGCGTGTCCCCCGTTCTGGCGACGCAAGTGGGTCTAAATCCGCAGGAATGTTGGCTAGTTATGAGGGGGGAGCGTGTCCCCTCAGTTGAGCTCGGCGGCGGGGATGAGGGGCGGGGTGCCGGCGGCGCAGGCGGTGCAACGGTCGGGATCCATGACGGCCCAGGCGGGGCCGGCCTCGATGAGGTGGTCGCCGGCGATGCGGCGGCGCGAGAGCATGGCGCGGAAGCCGGTGCCGTCGAGGGCGCCGAAGACGAGGGCGGCGGCGACGGTGCCGCCCTGATCGCCGACGAGATCGAGGAGGGGCTCGAGCGAGGCGCCGGTGGTGACGACGTCGTTCACGACGACGACGGGGCGGCCCGCCGGGATCGTGCCGTGGAGGAGCGAGCGCGCCGGGCGCCGCTCGATGTCGGTGCGCGCCACGGCGAGCGTCGTGCTCGCGCCGGCGCGCGCGCGGATCGCCTCGCCGAGGAAGTAGCCCGCCGACTCGGGCACGAGGACGACCGCGTCGGCGGGGATCGTGATCGTCGAGAGCAGGTGGCCCGAGATCGCCGCGAGCACCTGCTCGTCGCGCGCGAGCGCGCGGAAGCGGATGAAGTACTCCGTGTGCTTGCCGACCTGCAGGCCGAAGTGACCGCGCAAGAGCGCGCCCGATGCCGCGAGCGCGCGCTCGATCAGATCGGGGAGGCCAGCCCGTGGCTGCGCCACGACGACGTCGCGGATCTCCTGCTCGGTGGCGACCCGCGGCGACGCCAGCATCACGCGACCTCGAGCGCTTTCACGCCCTCGGGGAGGACGGTGCCCGGCACGCTGTAGCAGTACACCTGCTCGGCGCGCCCGAGGAGCGCGCGCGTGGGCGAGTCGCTCGTGCGCTCGGCGCGCACCAGCGGCGGGCTGTCGTACACGAGCACGAACGGCCGGCCGCGCTCGACGATGCGCTCGGCCTCGCCGGTCAGCCAGTCCGCCGACGCGAGCAGCCGCAGATCGTCGAGGCGCCGCCGCGCGATCGCGATGTCCCACCGCTGCCGGTGCGACTCCGAGCGCACCACCGCGATCCCGCCGCGCGGCACGTGCTCGCGCGCCAGATCGATCACCGGCACCGCCGGCCCTTCCGGATCGAGCGCGTGCTCCAGCGCGTCGCCGAGGACGTCGCGCAGGTGCAGCTCGGCGAGCGTCACCGCCTGATCCTCGCTGACCACCGCGAGCCCGGCGTTGCGCGCCGCGCGCAGCGCCGCGTCGCGCAAC
>JAIOII010000748.1 GCA_019912685.1 Kofleriaceae bacterium | reverse complement strand
CTCGCGCCGTAGGAGCTACGCCACGCGGCGCGCCGCATCGCGACGGCGCCCCTCGATGATCACGCGCGTGCCGTGCTTCGGCGCGAGCGTGATCGTGCGGCGGACGACGGGCACGGTGCCGGGCTTCGCGAGGCGCAGCTCGACGCGCGGCAGGATCGTGCCGAGCACGATCTTCATCTCGTACATGGCGAAGGCCATGCCGATGCAGCGGCGGATCCCGCCGCCGAACGGGAACCACGCGTACGGATCGAGCTTGGCGCCGCGGAAGCGCTCGGGGTCGAAGCGATCGGGATCGGGCCAGCTCTCCGGCCGGCGGTGCGCGAGGTGGATGCACGGCGTGAGGCTCACGCCCGCGGGCAGCTCGTGGCCGGCGAACGTGACCGGGCGCTGCGTCTTGCGCACGACGTCGGGGATGACCGGGCGCAGGCGCAGCGTCTCCTTCACGACGAGGTCGAGGTACTCGACGCCGGCCAGCGCGGCGGGATCCTCCTCGCCGGCGATCTCGGCGCGCAGCCGCTCCGCCACGTGGCGGTGCTCGAGCAGGCAGGCGAACGCCCACGACAGCGCGGTCGCCGTCGTCTCGTGACCGGCGACCAGCATGGTGACGAGCTCGTCGCAGAGCTCGTCCTCCGTCATCGGCGCGCCGACCTCGTCGCGCGCGGTGAGGAGCAGCGACAGGATGTCGGTGCCCGGCTCGCCGCCCGCGGCCAGCGCCGCGCGGCGGGCGCGGATGACCTCGCGCAGGGAGCGCGTCACCGCCGCGCGCCGCTTCACGAACGTGCGGTAGGGCGACAGCGGGAAGTCGAGGTAGCGGACCGGGATGAACGCCATGATCGCCGGCGGCGGCTCGAGCATGGCGAGGAGCAGCGACCGCAGCGACCGCATGTGCGCGCCCTCCTCCAGCCCGAACACGGCGCGCAGGATCACCTCGAGCGTGATCGACTGCATGTGCTCGTGCAGCGAGAACGGCTCGCCGACCGGCATCCGCGCCAGCTCGGCGCGGGTGATCTCGCCGATGAGCGACGCGTACGCCTGCATCCGCTCGCCACGCATCGGCGGCGACAGGAGCCGGCGCTGGCGCAGGTGCGGCGCGCCGTCGAGCAGCAGCACCGAGTGCTTGCCGACGAACGGCTCGAGCATCGCGTTGGCCTTGCCCGCGTGGAGCACGTCGGCGTCGCCGGTGAAGATCTCCTTGATGAGCGCGGGCGACGACGCGAGCACGAACGCGCCGAGCCCCGGGAAGTGCGACGTGAAGGGATCGCCGTACCTTCGCGCGCAGTCATCGAGCCACTCGAGCGGCCGCTGGGTGAACTGGACGAGCTGGACGATGGCGGGCTCGCGGGGACCGGGTGGGAGCGCCATGCCGAGTGGGACGCTATCACGCCGAAAATCGGCTCCCTTACCGAAGCGGTTCGATAGGCCCCCGCGGCGGTCCGGCCAATCCCAGCAACTGTCAGCGAGAGTTGCCCGGGGCCCCGCGAACCGGGGTTACGCTCGCCCCCATGCACGCGACGAAGCTCCCCCGCGCGGTGCTCCTGGTGTGTGCGGCGGCGGCCTGTGGCGGCGAGACCGGGACCGAAGACCCGGGGCGGATCACGCTCCACCGCCTCAACAACGCGGAATACAACAACACGGTCCGCGACCTGCTCGGCACCGAGCTCCGGCCCGCGGACGCCTTCCCGGCCGACGACCGCGGCTACGGCTTCGACAACGTGGCCGACGTGCTGCGCCTGTCGCCGCTCCTGGTCGAGCTCTACGAGACGGCGGCCGAGGAGCTCATCAACGACACGCTCCGGATCGACACCCAGACCGCGTCGCAGATGTTCGAGGTGATGGGCTCGACGCAGTCGGGCAACGCGCTGAACGGCGGCTGGCTCTTCTTCTCCAATGGCACGGCGACGATCAACGTGCCGATCGCCGCCGCCGGCCAGTACAAGGTCACCGTGCGCGCGTACGGCCAGCAGGCCGGCCCCGACCCCGCGCGCCTGTCGATCGAGGTCTCGGGCCAGACGCCGGTCGTCCGCGACGTCACCGCCGTGCAGGCGGCGCCCGCCGACCACGAGGCGATGTTCCCGCTGGCGCAGGGCAACGCCCAGATCATCGTCGGCTTCGTCAACGACTTCTACGACGAGGCCAATAACGCCGACCGCAACCTCTGGGTCGACCACGTGATCGTCGAGGGGCCGATCGGGGCGCCGCCCGTCGACGAGGGCCGCCGCGCGGCCGTGCTCATCTGCCCCGAGCTCGACGATCGCACGTGCCAGACGTCGATCCTCCGCGCCTTCGCCAGACGCGCGTGGCGCCGCCCGCCGACCGACGCCGAGGTCCAGGCGCTCGTCTCGCTCGTCGACGTCGCGATCGGCGAGGGCGATACGGCCGAGAAGGGCATTCGCCTCGCGCTCCAGGCGGTGCTGGTCTCGCCGCACTTCGTCTACAAGGTCGAGCTCGATCCGTCGCCCGGCTCGAAGGAGCCGCACCCGCTCACCGACTGGGAGCTCGCCACGCGGCTCTCGTACTTCCTGTGGAGCACGATGCCGGACGCCGAGCTCTTCGCCGCGGCCGAGCAGGGCCTGCTGCAGGATCGCGCCGAGCTCGAGCGCCAGGTCCGCCGGATGCTCGCCGATCCCAGGGCGGTCGCGCTCATCGACAACTTCGCCGGGCAGTGGCTCTTCACGCGCGCGCTCGGCGACCAGGACCCGGACTACATGCTCTTCCCCGAGTACGACGACGATCTCGAGGCGGCGATGCGCGCCGAGACGCGCCGCTACTTCCAGGCGTTCCTCGACGAGGACATCCCGATGGACCAGTTCCTCGTCGCCGACTTCACCTACGTGAACGACCGGCTGGCGGAGCACTACGGGCTGCCGCCGGTCGGCGGCGACGAGCTCGTGCGCGTGTCGCTCGCCGACAGCCCGCGCCGCGGCTTCCTCATGCAGGGCAGCTTCCTGCGGGTGACGTCGCGGCCGAAGCGCACGTCGCCGGTCCTGCGCGGCAAGTGGATCCTCGACAACCTCCTGTGCCTGCCGCCGCGCCCACCGCCGCCCGGCGTCGAGGGCTTCCCCGACGACATGACGGCGACCGGCTCGATCCGCGACCGCCTCGAGCAACACAAGGCGAACCCGGTGTGCGCGAGCTGCCACAGCGTCATGGACCCGCTCGGCTTCGGCCTCGACAACTTCGACGCGATCGGGCGCTACCGCACCGAGGACGCGGGCTTCGCGATCGACGCGAGCGGCACGTTCGGCGACGCGGCGCGGTTCGACGGGCCGACCGAGATGGTCGCGCTCCTCGCCGCCGAGCCGCAGGTCTACCGCTGCCTGGTCGAGAAGCTCTACACGTACACCGGCCGGTCCCCGTACCGCATCGAGGCGACCGAGCACATCGATCTGGTGACGAAGCGGTTCATCGACAACGGCTACCTCCTCGAGGAGCTGCTCGTCGACATCGTCACCAGCGACTTCTTCGTCTCGCGGCGAGGTGAGCCATGAGCGCCATGAAGCTCTCGCGACGTCTGTTCCTCGGCGGCGCCGGCGCGGCGATCGCCCTGCCCTTCCTCGAATCGCTCCGCCCGCGCCGCGCGCGCGGCGGGGCCGCCGAGGCGCCGAAGCGGTTCCTCGCGTACTACGTGCCGTGCGGCATGGTCATGAGCCGGTGGACGCCGGCCGCGACCGGCGCCGCCTGGGCCGCGACGCCGATCCTCGAGCCGCTCGACACGCCGGCGCTCCGCCCGAAGCTCTCGATCCTGTCCGGCCTCGACAACCGGCCGGGGCGCTCCGACGGCGGCGGCGACCACGCCGCCGGCACCGGCGCCTTCCTCACGTGCACGCACGTGCGCAAGACGGCGGGCTCCGACATCCTCAACAACGTCTCGCTCGATCAGGTGCTCGCGCCGGTGCTGAGCGAGGGCCTGTCCTATCCGTCGCTCGAGCTCGGCACCGACGGCGGCTCGAGCGTCGGCGACTGCGACACGGGCTACAGCTGCGCGTACGCGCGCTCGATCGCGTGGGCCGGCCCGACGACGCCCTTGCCCAAGCAGACGACGCCGCGCGCGGTCTTCGACCGGCTCTTCGCGGGCTACGACGCCGAGGCGTCGGCGGCGGAGATCGCGCGCCGGCAGCGCTATCGCACGAGCGTGCTCGATCACGCGATCGACCAGGCCGATTCGCTGCGCGCCCAGCTCGGGCGCACCGACCAGGCCAAGCTCGACGAGTACCTGACCTCGGTGCGCGAGCTCGAGGTGCGCGTCGCGACGCCGCCGCGCGTCTGCCAGCCGGGCACGCGCCCCAACGACGGGCTCTCGTTCGCGGCGCGCGCCCGCGCGATGGCGGACCTGATGGTCGTCGCGTTCCAGTGCGACCTCACGCGGGTGATCACCTTCATGCTCGGCAACGCCGGCTCGGGCGCCGCCCACCCGCAGGTCGGCGTCACCGAGTCGCACCACGAGCTGTCGCATCACATGATGAGCCAGTCGAACTTCGACAAGCTCACGCTCATCGAGCAGTGGGAGGTCGGCGAGCTCGCCTACCTGCTCGGCCGGCTCGACGCGATCGAGGATTCGCCCGGCGTCTCGGTGCTCGACAACACCATCGTCTTCTTCTCGAGCGAGATCGAGGACGGCGACGCCCACCGCCACACCAACCTGCCGGTCGTCATCGCCGGCGGCGGCGGCGGCACGATCGTCCAGGGCACGCACACGCGCTTCCCGAACGGCACGCCGATGGCCAACCTGTACCTCTCGTTCCTGCAGGCGCTCGGCGCGCCGCAGGCGCGGTTCGGCGACGACGGCACCGGGACGCTGGCGCAGGTCCTGGCGTAGCGCCGGCGGCCGCCGTCGTTCAGGGCGGCGCCGGCGGCGGCGGGACCGTGGTGTAGTCGAACCACACGCCGGCGTACGGCGCCGACACGTGGCAGCGGTGCCAGCACGTGTCGGTGTACGTCTCGGCGCCGCCCGGCGTGCTCGCGGCGGTGAACAGCCAGCCGCCCTCGTCGTCGGCGGAGATGCCGCCGCGCACCTTGCGCATGAGCTCGATGACGCGCAGCTCGCCGGGGCCGTCGTCGACGTTGGTGTAGACCTCCTTCACGAGGATGGCCCCCACCTCGCGCGTGCCTTGCGTGCGCGCGACGTCGTTCACGTAGATGCGGCGGAACGTGTCGCCGTGCCCGGGCGCCGGGCCGTACGTGTCGAGGTAGGCCCACGCCGTGTAGTCGCCGACCGGCTCGGGCGACACCGACTCGGTGCAGGCCGCGCCGCCGGGAACGGCGAGCGCGAGGAGCGCGAGCGCGGCGGGTCTCATGGCAGCACCACCGTCATGACCGGCACCTCGACGTAGTCCTCGTCGCCGTCGGGGCCGTCGAGGTCGGCGCCGTCGTCGAGGCGCGCGGTGATGTCGTAGGAGCCCGCCGGCAGCCCCGTCGTGTCCCAGGCGAACGTCCGGCGGCCGGACACGACGACGCCGATCGCCCCGACCTGCACCTGGTCCTGCACGTCGAGCGTCGGGCCGAAGATGTTCCCGCTCACCAGGTCGTGGTCGAGATCGCGCACCTCGAACGCGAGGGTGAGGACGCTGCCCTCGCGCGCCACCTCCTCCATCGTGATCGACGGCGAGCGGTTGTCGGCGCGGCCGGGCCCGCGCGGCGCCTCGTTGGTGACCGCGTCGGCGGCGCCCGACCAGTTGCGCAGGATCTGGTACTCGTGCTCGCCGAGGCGGCGGTTGGGCGGCATGCGCTTGGTGAGCGTCGTCGTGAACGCGGGATCGGGATCGCTCGCGGTCGCGAGGTCCTTGGCGACGCCGGCGCCGCCCGTGCCCTCGAGCGGGACGCTGAACCCCGGCAGGAGCGTCGGCGCGTAGGCGTCGAGGCGGAACGAGCTCGGGACGAGCGGGTTGAGCGGGTAGCCGTGGCAGCGGACGCAGTTGGCGGCGAGCACGGGCATCACGTCGACCTGCCAGCTCGGCACCTCGGGCGGATCGTCGAGGCCGCAGCCCCCGGCGGCGACGCCGGCCGCGAGCACGAGCGAGAGGGCGAGCGCGCGCATGGCCTAGAGATAGTAGTGCAGCTGGAGGAGCGACAGGAGGTTGGGCTCGAAGGTGTCCCCGCCGGTCGCCTCGGCGCGGAGGAGCAGGTGGAGCTCGACATGCGCCCACGGGAACGCCTGCGCGTTCACCTCGAGGGCGTTGCGCGTGCTGCCGCGCAGCGTGAGATCGGGCGCCCAGCGCTGGAACGCCGCGCCGATCATCCAGCCGGGGAGCATCATGCGCGTGACGCTCGCGTGACCGACCATCTGCAGACGCGCGTCGGCGCCGCCGCCCTCGGCGGTGAACGACTGGAGCTGCAGGTCGAGCTCGCCGAGGAGCATGAGCCTGGGTCCGGGGAGCCACTGCTTGCCGACGGCGCCGACCGTGTAGCGGCGGTCCACGTCGGTCGTGGCGAAGCGCGCCTGCCCGGCGAGCGCGCGCGTGTTCCCGGCGAGCCGCTTCTCGTAGTACGCGGCCGCGCCCGAGGCGCGCGGGCCCGCGCCGGTGAACGGCACCGGGTTGCCGACGAAGGCGGAGGCGTGCGCCTCCCAGGTGGCGCGGACGACGCCGCCGCCGAGCGCGTACGGCTCCTCGAGCAGGTAGAAGCCGAGGTGACGGCGCGGATACGCGGTGTGATCCTGCGTGCGGATGCCGAAGACCGGGTAGAAGCGCCCGAGCCGGACGTACGGCGCGTCGTCGTCCTTCTGGTACATGAGGTAGTGCTCGCGCGAGGCGAGCCACTGGGTCGGCGTCGGTCCCGGCGAGCGCTCGCGCGCCGCGCCGCGCAGCCCGGCGGTGACCGCGAGGCGGAGCGGGCCGGCGTTCACCTGGGCGTAGAGGTCGGCCTGCATCGGGAACGCGAGCAGCTCGGGGTCCTGCCCGTCGAGCTGCTTGGCGCCGAGGACGCCGCGCAGGTCCGCGCCGAGGAGCAGCCAGCCGGGCGGCGCCCACGCGCCGTGCAGGAACGCGCCGTCGCCGCGCCCGCTGATCGTGTCGGCGGCCTCGCTGCGGCCGTAGTCGTTCAGGAGGCCGCCGCCCATCGGCGCGAGGTGGCAGTTGCCGCAGCGCTCGTTGTCCGTCGAGAACTGGAACTGCGGGTACGCCGCGGCCGTGCCCGCGCCGGCGGCGAGGATCGCGACGACGAGGGCGGCCGCGACGGAGACGGCGCTCAGTCGCACGCGGCGCCCTCGAGGATCCAGCGCTCGATGATCGCGATCTCGACGTCGGGGAGCGGCGTGTCGGGCGGCATGACCAGCGACGTGCCCTCGCCGCGCAGCATCCAGAGGAGCTGCGAGCTCTCGGGCTGCCCGGGCCTGACGAAGTTGCCGATGGGATCACCGTCGTGGGGCGGCGCGCCGCAGACACGCCCGGTGAGGAACGTGTACGCGTGGTCGGGCGAGCCGAGGTCCAGCCCACCCGCCGACGACAGGTGCGAGTGGCACGCGGCCGTGGCGCAGCTCGGGCGGATGATCGCGGTGTGGACGTAGCCCCACGCGGCGGAGCGGTCCTCGGCCGTGTCGCACGCGGCGGCCAGGGCGGCCAGAGCGACGAGGCCGGTCGGTCCGGCCGCGGCGAGGGAGGCTCGCTGCATCGCCTGCGAGCCTACCTTCCGGCCCGCAGCCGGTGCAAGCTCGGGCGATGAACGCTGACTTCGAGGCTCTCACCGCGCGCCTCGCCGAGCACGACGACCTGCGCTCGGCCGCGGCCCTCCTCCGCTGGGATCAGATGACGTACATGCCGGAGGGCGGCGCGGCGGCGCGCGGGCGTCAGCTCGCGACGCTCGAGAAGCTCGCGCACGATCGCCTGACCGATCCCGAGCTCGCGCGCCTCGTCGATCGCGTGACGCCGGCGGCCGAGCGCGAGGGCGCGGGGTCGTTCGCGGCGAGCC
>JAIOII010000747.1 GCA_019912685.1 Kofleriaceae bacterium | reverse complement strand
CGGCGGCGGCGGCGGCGTTGGCCTCGTCGAGGAGCCGCTGCATCTTCTTGAGCCGCAGCGCCTGGAAGTCGATCTCCGACTCGAGGTTGCGCCGGCGCCGGTCCAGCAGCTCGAGGTCGCGCAGCTGCCCCTCCAGCCGCTCGCCGACGCCGAGCTCGGTGTCGAGCTCCTGGATGATCATCGCCGTGCGCCACATGTAGCCCTTGCGGAGGCGCAGGATGTCGCCGTAGATGTGGTCGCCGATGTAGAGCACGTTCTCGCCGCGGATCCCGGTCATGTGCTCGAACCCGACGATGTTGCCACCCTGGTAGACCTTGTCGCGCGACAGCGACCTCACCTCGCCGGGCAGCTCGCGCCCGGTGTGCGGATCGATCGCGACGAACGGCCGCTGCTCGTTGAAGAACCCCGGCTTCTGCCCGCCGACGATCACGACGTCGAAGTAGTTGCGCCAGCTCGGGTACGGCAACCGCGCGCCGTCGAGCAGGTAGCGCATCACCACGTCGGTGTAGTCGAAGAGCGAGTTGGTGAGCAGGAACAGCTTCTTGCCCGAGCTGCGCAGCTTGTGCAGCGTCTCGGCCAGATCGGGATCCGGGATGATGTACTCGGGGACCGCCTTCTTGATGACGCTCTTGAGGGTGTCGTCGCGGTGGGCCTCGTCGATCGCGAGCCGGATGTCGCCGAACAGCTTGTCGTAGCCGTCCTCGCCCACCGGCCCCTTCGACTCGAGCCAGTCGACGAGCGTGATGTACATGACGACCTCGGGCAGGCCGAACAGCGTGTCGATCCACGCGTACCGTGACTGCCCGAAGTCGATCTTCTCGCTCCGGTAGAACTGCTTGCGCTCGTCGGGCGTGAGCTTGCGCGTGCCGTGGTAGCAGCGGCCGACGTGGCTGTGGCGGTCGAGCTTGAACACGTTGCCGAGCTTCCGGTCGACCATGAGCCCGCGGATCGCCCACTGCGGGTCGTAGTTGAGGTGCCGGATCTCGTCGGGATAACCCCGTCCGTCGATCAGCTTGGTGAGCGTGAGCTCGATCGACAACCGCTCCATGCGCGCCTGGTGGTACAGGGCGAGCGTGTAGTCCATGTCGAACCCGATCATCTCGACCTGGTCCATGCGCAGGTTGCGGTTGCAGAACACGCGGTGGCGGCGCGCGACGTCGATCTCGGTGCGCACCTCGGAAAGGACCTGGTTGACCTGCGCGTCGAGGTCGGGAGCGGGCACGGCGGCCATGAACCAAAAGTGTATTACATTCGCGCCATGGCCGTGTCGCCGACTCCTCCCTCCTGGAACCGGGACCAGGACCCGTTCGTCGAGCTCATCTCCTCCGACGCGATCACGCGCCGCGTCGCCGAGCTCGGCGCCACGATCACGGCCGACTACAAGTCGCTCGGGGCCGGCGAGGACGTCGTCGTGCTCGGTGTGCTCAAGGGCTCGGTCATCTTCCTCGCCGACCTCGTGCGCCACATCGAGCTCCCGCTCGCGATGGACTTCATCGGCGTCGCGTCCTACGGCGACGCCACCGTCTCGTCGGGCGTCGTGCAGATCACGCAGGACCTGACCAAGCCGATCGAGCACAAGCACGTGCTCCTGGTCGAGGACATCGTCGACACCGGCCACACGGTGCACTACCTCCTCGAGAACCTCGGCACGCGCAAGCCGGCGTCGCTCAAGCTCTGCTCGCTGCTCCACAAGCCCGAACGGGCGGAGCGCGCGGTCCACATCGACTACCTCGGCTTCACCATCCCCAACAAGTTCGTCGTCGGCTACGGCCTCGACGTGGCGCAGCGCTACCGCAACCTCCCGTACATCGGCTACGTGAACCAGCCCTGACGATGCACCGACCATGACCGAGGAGCAGCTCGCGCGTTTGCCCGCCATCCTCTTCGAGGTGGGCAAGCTGCTGGGCTCGGATCAGGAGACCGGCGCGTTGCTCTCGCGCCTCTCCGAGCTGTGCTGCCAGCTCCTCGCCTGCGACTCGTGCTCGGTGATGCTCGTCGACGCGCGCCGCACCGAGCTCCTCGCGCGCGCCGCGTGGGGGCTGCGCACGGAGAAGGTCCACAAGCTCACCTTCTCGATGGGCGAGGGCGTCGCGGGCTGGGTCGCGCAGCGCGCGCAGCCCGCCCTCATCGACGACGTCTCCGGCGATCCGCGCTTCCTCGTCCTCGACGAGACGCCGCGCACGCCGATCGTGTCGCTGCTCTGCGTCCCGATGATCGCGCGCGGCCAGGTGGTCGGCGTCCTGACCGCGACGTCGGGCCAGCGCGGCTACTTCCACCCGTCGGACATCGAGCTCCTCGGCTTCCTCGCCACGACGATCGCGCTCGACATGGAGAACCTCCGGCTCCACCGCGTCGCCGTCACCGACCCGCTGACCGGCGCCTACAACCGCGAGTTCCTGGCCGCGCGCCTGCCGACCGAGATCGACTCCGCGGATCAGGGCGAGCGCGCCCTGTCCGTCGCGATGGTCGACGTCGACCACTTCAAGGACGTGAACGACCGCCACGGCCACGACGTCGGCGACGACGTCCTCTGCGAGATCGCCCGCCGCCTCCGCGCCGCCATCCGGGGCGGCGACCTCCTCGTCCGCTACGGCGGCGAGGAGTTCCTCGTCGTCCTCCCCCGCGCCAACGCCGGCCAGGCCTGGGAGGTCGGCGAGCGCATGCGCGCGAAGGTCTCCGCGTCCCCCGTCGTGGTCGGCGCGCGCCTCCTGCCCGTGCGCGTCTCCGTCGGCATCGCCCAGTACCGTCAGGGCGAATCCGCCTCCGTCCTCGTCCGCCGCGCCGACGGCGCGCTCTACCACGCCAAGGCGAACGGCCGCGATCGCGTCGAGGTCGCATGAGCACCGACGAGCCCGACGACAAGGACAAGCAGGATCCGGTCCCGGCGTCGTTCTCGGACCTCGTCGAGCCGCCGCAGCCGTTCGTGCCGAGCGAGGCCGAGCGCGAGCGAGGCCGAGTCGAAGCACCCGTGTCGCCGGCGGATCCCGAGCCCGCTCCGCCTCCCGCGCCGACGACCGCCACCCTCTCCGATCTCCAGGCCGCGGTCGGCGTCACTCCGTCGTCTCCCTCTCCCTCTCCCTCTGCCTCTGCCTCTCCCTCTGCCTCTCCCTCTCCGTCTCCGGCACCACCGCCGGTCGCCCCGAGCGAGGGGCCGAAGGCCCCGGGTCGACGGGCGCACGCGCCGAAGCCGCAGGCTCCGAAGTCCTCCCTCGCCGACGAGGTCGCCCTCGTCGACGACGCCATGGCCGCGCTCCGCCGTGACGACGCGCGCGCCGCGCTCGCCGCCGCCGACGATCACGTCGCCCGCTTCGGCAAGCGAGGCCAGCTCGCCGAGGAAGCCTCCGCGATCCGCGTCGAATCGCTCTGCCGCCTCGGCGACGCCCGCTGGTCGTCGGCCCTCGACGACTTCGACGCGCGCTTCCCGCGCTCGGCCCAGCGCCCGCGCCTCACCTCCGCCTGCAAGGGTGTCCAGTGAACCGCCGGCGCCGCGTCCCGCTCGCGCCGGTCGCGATCGTCGCGCTCGCGGCGGCCTCCTGCGGCGACGGCCGCGACATCGTCGTCGGCGACGACTACGAGATCGTCCTCGATCCGCTGCCGGCGTCGATCACCAAGGTCGACGTGCTCGTCGTCGTCGACGATTCCGGCTCGATCGCGGCCGAGCGCGCAGCGATGATCGCGGCGGCCGGCGAGAGTCTCTTCGCGCAGCTCACCGACGATCTCGGCCAGCTCCCCGATCTCCACGTCGCCGTGGTCTCGACCGACGTGACGATCGAGCTCGCGAACGTGCCCGGCTGCGCCTCGGGCGCCGACGGCCGCTTCCGCACCGGCAACGGCACGGTCACGTGTCCCGTCCAGGGTGCCTACATCATCGACTCGCCCGACGGTGCCGGCGGCCGCACCACCAACTACGACGGCGCGATCGCCGACGCGTTCTCGTGCTTCGCGACGCTCGACGTCAGCGGCTGCGGCTTCGAGCAGCCGCTCGAGGCCATGCGCCGGGCGCTCGACGGCCGCTACCCCGAGCACGCCGGCTTCCTGCGGCAGGACGCGCTCCTGGTCGTGGTGATGCTCACCGACGAGGACGACTGCTCGGCATTCGACCCGAACCTCTTCGGCGACCCCAGCGCCGGCATCGACTCGCCGCTCGGACCGCGCACGAGCTTCCGCTGCTTCGAGTTCGGCGTCGTCTGCGATCCCGACCAGCCGCGCGCGCACGGCGTGAAGACGGCCTGCGTTCCGCGCGAGGACAGCGCGTACGTCACGCCGGTGTCCGAGTACCGGCAGTTCCTCGACGGCCTGAAGCTCGAGCCCGGCCTGGTCATGGTCGCCGGCCTGATGGGACCGTCCGACGTCATCGAGGTCGGCCCCGACGTCCTGTCGCCCGAGCTCCCCGCGCTGGTGCCGGCCTGCTTCCAGCCCGACACCGACTTCGGCACCACGCCGCCGATCCGCCTCACCGCGCTCGGCGAGTCCTTCCCGTCGCGCTTCGTCTTCGAGAACCTGTGCGAGGCGACCACCGCCGGCGAGCGCCTGCGTCGCGTCACGCGCGCGACGACCGGCGTCATGTCGCGCCGCCCCTGCCTCCTCGGCAAGGTCGGGCCCAGCACGACGACGGAGCGCTGCCGCGCGTACGACGTCATCGGGACGACGCGCGCGCCCGTCGAGCCCTGCCGCGGCGCCGGCACCAGCTGCTTCGTCGTCGAGCCGTCGGCCCAGTGCGACTACACGCCGTCGGGCCTCGCCGCGACCTACCGCGGCCAGCTCGCCGCCGGCCACCGCCTCGTCGTCGAGTGCCTGCCCGACTCCGACTGACCGGACCGAGTCGAAGGGCGCGGTGCGTCTACCGTTCGACGACCTGCGCCGCCGGCACGGTCACCGTCGGCGCGCGGCGGCGCAGCTTCTGCACGATCCATGTGGTGAGCGCCGACGCGAGCGCGGCGCCGGCGGAGATCGCGGCCCCGCCGATCAGCACGAGGCCCCAGTGCTCGTCGTCGTCCGCGACGACCACGATCACGAAGACCGACATCCACAGCCCGAACGTCCAGCCCGAGGCCGACCGCGGGCGGACGTCTCCGCACAGCACCGCCCCCGCGATCGCGCCGATCACGGGCGCCGCGACCAGGAGGACCACCAGCACCCGTCCGAGCGCGCTGTCCTCCGACGGATCGACGAGCGCCATGACGGTGATGCTCGCCCCCATCGCCGCCAGCACGATCGCGGCCGCCGCCGGGAGCAGCACCGCGCCCGCTGCGACGTTATTCATCACCAAAGAGAGAGTCGCGCCCGCCGCCATGAACAACAGCACGAGACGCACTTCCGAACCGCCGCCCATACTGTTGATGCGCTGGGCGATCCATTGGATAACGCCGGTATCTTCCAGCGCCTGGGTGATGATAAACAGACCAATCAGGGTAATGACAACCGGACTGCTGAAGCCGGAGAGAGTCTGCTGCGGCGTCACCAGGCCAATCGCGCCCAGGGTGAGCAGCACCAGCATGGCGACCAGATCGGGCGCAAGCCGGTTGGAGACAATCAACGCCAGCATTCCCACGATGATAACGATCAGGCGGATTTCATCAGATGTCAGCATGAATGTGTAATGCGTCTCGCGGATAGAACAGCAGATTAACGGCGATTATAACAAGCGTCCCGCGAGGCGCACTACCACGCCAGCATACCGCGCTGTGATACAA
>JAIOII010000746.1 GCA_019912685.1 Kofleriaceae bacterium | reverse complement strand
CGCAGGTCGCCGGCGCCCTCGCCGTGTCCGAGGGTCACGTCGGCACGCAAGTCGCTGGCGCCCTCAACGTCGCGGCCGGCCGCGTGCGCGGCGCGCAGGTCGCGCCGTTCAACTACGCGGGCACGGTCGACGGCGTCCAGGTCGGCGTCGTCAACGTCGCGCGCTCCGGCGACGGCGTCTCGCTCGGCCTCCTCAACATCGTGCGCGGCGGCCGCACCGAGCTCGAGGCGACACTCGACGACCACGCGGTCGGCGCGCTCGTCCTCCGCCACGGCAGCCGGCGCTGGCACAACGTCTACGGCGTCGCCGCGCGCACCGAGCGCACGCTCTTCGACGACGCGTGGAACGACGACGACATGTGGATGTACGGCCTCGGCTTCGGCCCGAGCTGGCAGAGCGGCGTGACCACCCTCGACGTCGAGCTCATGGCCTGGCACGTGTTCTACGGCAGCGACGTGACCCAGGAGCTCGACGGCCTCGCGCAGCTCCGCGCCGTCGTCGGCCACCGCCTGGGGCCGGCCTCGCTCGTCGTCGGCGGCGCGCTCAACGCATACGTCACGACCGACGAGGCGCGCACGGGCTACGGCGCCCGCATCGCGCCCGGCACGATGCCGCCCGCGCGCAGCGACGACGTGCGCGTCGATCTCTGGCCGAGCGTCTTCGCCGGCGTGCGGCTCTGAGCGGCGCTACGCGCTCTTGCTGCCGGGCAGCGGCAGGTGCTCGCTCAGGTAGTCGAGGTAGACGCGCACCTTGGGCGAGAGGTTGCGCACCGACGGATACACCGCGAACACGTCGCCCTGCACACCGTGCCACTCGGGCAGGACGTTCACGAGCTCGGCGTCGCCCGGATCGCAGCGCACGAACTCGGGCATGTACGCGATGCCGGCGCCGGCCTGCACCGCGGACCGCACCGAGAGCAGGTTGTTCGACATGAGGCGCGTCGACGGCGTCAGCTCGACCGTCGCGTCGCCGGGCCCGATGAGCGTCCACGTCGTCAGCCGCGTGCTCGGCACGAACGCGATCAGCTCGTGCTCGGACAGATCGTCGGGCTCGCGCAGCGGCGGATGGCGGTCGACGTACTCCGCCGTCGCGTACAGCCGGAAGGTGATGCCCATGAGCCGGCGCGCGATGAGGCTCGACTCGTTGAGCGGCCCGAAGCGCACGGCGATGTCGTAGCCCTCGTCGACGAGGTCGATGATGCGGTCGGAGCAGTCGAGGTTGACGTGCAGGTCGGGGTGCTCCTTCAGGAAGCGCGCGGTGAGCGACGCCAGCCGGAAGCTGCCGAGGTCGACCGGCGCGGTCACGCGCAGGAGCCCGCGCGGCGTCGACTGCATGTCGGTGACGAGCTGCTCGGCGAGCGCGATCTCGGTGACGATGCGCGCGCAGCGCTCGTAGAAGGCCTGGCCCGCCTCGGTGAGCGACAGCTTGCGCGTCGTGCGCTGGATGAGGCGCGCGGCGAGCCGCTCCTCGAGCTGCGAGACCTTGCGACTGACGGTCGACTTGGGCAGCCCGAGCGCCTGCGCCGCGGCGGTGAAGCTCTTGGTCTCGACGACCTTGGCGAACACCACGATCTCGTTCAGGTCCGACATGGCGCCCCATCCTACTCCGGTAACGACGCCGGCAAGCGCAACGGCGCGCGCACGATGCCCTGCTCGAGGCCGATCATCGTTCGCACCATGAGCCGGCGGACGGGGGCGATGCGGTTGCCGAGCGGCATGACGAGGTCGCGCAGCCAGCCGAGGACACCCGAGCTCGACTGGAAGAGCGGCGTGAGCGCGCGGGTCATGAACTGGTAGTGGCCGAGGTGACGGCGGCGCGCGCGCGTGTACGCGGCGAGCCCGTCGCCGAGCGCGGGCGCCGCGGCGAGGCAGTCGGCGAGCGTCATCGCGTCCCACAGCGCGAGGTTCGCGCCCTGGCCGAGCTGCGGGCTCATCGCGTGCGCGGCGTCGCCGAGGAAGACGACGCGGTCGCCGTGCCAGCGCTTCATGCGCACGTCGCGGTACTTCGCGAGCAGCACCTGCCTCGGGTCGGTGATCTGCTCGAGGAACGGCGCGATGCGCCGGTCGAAGCTGGCGACCTCGACCTTCCACGCCGCGAGCCCGCCCGCCTTCCAGCGCTCGTGATCGGCGACCTTCACGCTCCAGAAGAGGCTCACGACCGGCGTCTCGCCCGACGGGCCGCGGCCGGTGGGCAGGACGCCGTACATGCGGCGGGCGCCGCGCACGACCTGGTAGAGCTCGTCGCGGAACGTGCGCCCGGGATCGTCGGCGACGAACCAGAGCGCGCCCCACGGGTACTCGCGCACGTCGACGGGGACGCCGCCGGTCGCGTGGAGCTCGCTCACCGAGCCGTCGGCGGCGATGACGAGGTCGTGCGTCGCGATCGGCCCGGCGTCGCCGTGGACGGTCACGCCGGCGGTCGCGCGCGCGACGCTCGTGACGCCGACGCCGCAGCGCAAGGTCACGCCCGGCTCGCGCCCGACGGCGTCGTGCAGCGTCGTGAACAGGAC
>JAIOII010000745.1 GCA_019912685.1 Kofleriaceae bacterium | reverse complement strand
GCCCCGCAGCCGCGGCCGCGGCGGCGGGGCCGCCGAGGAACTGCACCGCGTCGGGGTCACCCGGCGCGAACGCGAGGATCTTGCGATAGACCTCCTCGGCGCGCCCGCGCTGCTTCGACTCCTCGAAGACGCGCGCGAGCTCCTTCAGCACCGAGACCGTCTTGCCCTTCTGCTCGAGCGCCTGGAACGCCTGCGCGAGCAGGGCGAGCGTCTCGACGTCGCGCGGATCGGCCTTGAAGCAGATCTGGAGCTTCTGCAGCGCGCGCCGCGGATCACCGCGGCGCAGGTACAGGCCGGCGAGCTCGCGGTTGAGATCGCGGTTGTCCGGGCGGTGCCAGAGCAGGCGCTCGGCGACCTTCACGAAGTCGTCCTGGCGGTTCTGCCGGCGCAGCTGATCACAGACCTGCGCGAACTCGGCGACCGCCTCCTCGACCATCTGCTCCTTGGAGTACAGCTCGGCGAGCTTGATGCGCGTCGCGACGTTCTGCGGATCGAGATCGACGAGCTGGCGCACCGTCGCGAGCGCTTCCTTGGTCTTGCCCTCGCGGTGGAAGTGCGCGGCGACGGACTCGAAGTGCTGCATCGCGTCCGACATCAAGCCGAGCTGGCGGTAGAGCTCCGCGAGCTTGAGGTGGACCTCGACGAGCCGCGGGTCGAGCTTGAGGATCTGCTTGTAGACCGCGACGGCCTTCGTGAAGAAGCCCTGGTCCTGGTAGTAGCGCGCGACCTTGAGGTACGTCTCGGTCGCCTCCTGCTTCTGCCCCTTGCGGGCATGCAGGTCGCCGATCTTCAGCCAGACTCGTACGTCGGCGGGGTCTTCCTTGACGACGCGGAGGTACTCCTTGATCGCCTTGTCGAGCTGACCCTTGTCGACGAACTTCCGCGCCGCGTCCATGACCTTCTCTTTGTTGAAGGCCATGCCGCTACCTCACCCCCGCCGGCGAACCGGCTGGGCCCGCGGAGAAGCTGTCGAATCGCAACGGATCAAGGGTACGACCCGAGGCTCGTTTGGGTCAAGCCAGAGTTTCAATGATTCGGCAATTTTACGCCCCAGGCGGGCTACGTCCCGGGTACTTGCGGCCGTGGCCGGCCGTTCGACCCCGCGTGGGGGGCGTCGACGCAGCTCGTCACGCCTTCGTCGGAGCCCCGGCGCCGGCCAGGAAGCGGGCCACGAAGCCCGTGTCGAAATCGCCGGCGCGGAACTCCGGGGAGTCCATCAGGCGACGCAGGAACGGGACGTTCGTGCGCGGCCCCTCGATCACGATCTCGTCGAGGCAGCGGCGCGCGCGCCGGATCGCGCTCGGGCGATCGGCGTCGTGCACGATGATCTTGGCGATCATCGAGTCGTAGTTCGGCGGCACGCGGTAGCCGTCGTAGATGTGCGTGTCGACGCGGACGCCGAGGCCGCCCGGCATGTGGAGCGCCGTGATCTTGCCCGGCCACGGCGCGAAGCTGTCCGGATCCTCGGCGTTGATGCGCATCTCGATCGCGTGGCCACGCGGCTTGCGCACGGCGTTGGCGTCGAAGGAGAGCGGCTCTCCCTGCGCGATGCGCAGCTGCTCGCGCACGAGGTCGAGGCCGGTCACCAGCTCGGTCACCGGGTGCTCGACCTGGAGCCGCGTGTTCATCTCCATGAAGTAGAAGCGCCCGTCGCGATCGAGGAGGAACTCGAGCGTGCCGACGTTGCGGTAGCCGATCGACGAGATCGCGCGCACGGCGGCGGCGGTGAGCTCGGTGCGCACGGCGTCGGGGAGCGCGAGCGACGGCGCCTCCTCGATCACCTTCTGGTGACGGCGCTGGATCGAGCACTCGCGCTCGCCGAGGTGCGTGTAGTTGCCGTGCTTGTCGGCGGCGACCTGGATCTCGATGTGGCGCGGACGCTCGCAGTACCGCTCCATGTACATGTCGGGGTTGCCGAACGCGGCGAGCGCCTCGGCCTTGCCCGTGCTCCAGTCCTGCGCGAGGCGCTTCTTCTCGAAGATGATCTTCATGCCGCGGCCACCACCGCCGGCGGCCGCCTTGAGGATCACCGGCAGACCGATGCGCTCGGCATGCGTGAAGAGCTCTTCCTCCGTCGAGATCGTGCCGGTGCCGGGGAGGATCGGCACGCCCGCCTTCTGCATCGCGGCCCGCGCCGAGATCTTGTCGCCCATGAGGCGCATCGCCTCGGGCGGCGGCCCGATCCACGTGAGCTTGCACTTCTGGCAGACCTCGGCGAACTCGGCGTCCTCGGAGAGGAAGCCGTAGCCGGGGTGGATCGCGTCGGCGCCGGTGATCTCGGCGGCGCTGATGAGCTGCGGGATGTTGAGGTAGCTCTGCCGCGACGGCGGCGGGCCGATGCACACCGCCTGATCGGCGAACCTCACGTGCAGCGCGTCGGCGTCGGCGGTCGAGTACACCGCGACCGACTCGAGCCCCATCTCGCGCACGGCGCGGATGATGCGGAGCGCGATCTCTCCGCGGTTGGCGACGAGGACCTTGCGGAACACGTTCCGACCTCGGCTAAGCGATCTTGAACAGCGGCTGGCCGTACTCGACCGGCGCGCCGTCCTCGGCCAGGATGGCGGCGATCGCGCCGTCGATGTCGGCCTCGATCTCGTTCATCAGCTTCATCGCCTCGACGATGCAGAGCACCTGGCCCTTCTTCACCTTGTCGCCGAGCTTCACGTAGTCCGGCGAGTCGGGGTTGGGCTTGCGATAGAACGTGCCGACGAAGGGCGAGGTGACGACGTGGCCCTTGTCCTCGACGGCCGCCTCGTAGGCGGGCGCCGCGGACGCGAGCGCGGCGGC
>JAIOII010000071.1 GCA_019912685.1 Kofleriaceae bacterium | reverse complement strand
GTCGAGACCCGCACCTTCGCGCGGTTCTCGGAGGCCGCGACGGCATCGGCGCGCGTGTCCTGCCCGCGGTAGGCGTACGACGTGTACACCGGGCGCGCCGCGTTGATCGCGTCGTGCATCGCGACGTGGACCATCGTGATGGTACGCGTCGCCGGCAGCGGGTCGATGTTCTTGCTGTCGACGACGAGCGCGTACTCGACGTTCCGGCTCCAGTCGAGGATGACCTTGGCCGAGGCCTCGACCTCTCCGCCGCGCTCGTCGATCGGCTCGGGCGAAGGGGTGGGCTTGCAGGCCGACGGACCGAGGGCGAGCGCGGCAGCGAAGAGGATGTTCCTGTGCGTCTTCATCATGGACGATCGCCTCAGCAGCGCGCGTGCCATGCGTCGCGGCGCGGAGAGACGCGGATCTGCGCGGCGCGGCGAGCCTCCTGGTGCACCGCCGGTGCACCACGACCGCGCCGGCGGCGTGGCATCGCGGCTGCACACGCGTCGTCGCATGAACGACTCCACGGACCTGACCACCGACCTGACCAACGACGACACCATCGCCGCCTGGAACGGCGTCCTGTTCGACAAGTTCCTCGCGCACCGCGACTCCTTCGTGGCCGGGCTCGCCCCGTTCGGCCGCAGCGCCCTCGAGCTCTACCCGCCGCCGGCGGAGGCGCGCGTGCTCGACATCGGCTGCGGCTTCGGTGACACGACGCTCGCGATCGCGCGGCTCATCGGCGGGCGCGGCGAGGCCGTCGGCGTCGACGTCGCCGGCCGCTTCCTGGACGTCGCGCGCCGCGAGGCGCGGATCCGCGGCGTCACCAACGTCCGCTACGTCGACGTCGACGTGCAGCGCGCACCGCTGCCCGGCCCGTTCGACCACGCCTTCTCGCGCTTCGGCACGATGTTCTTCGCCAGCCCGGTGGCCGCCCTGCGGAACGTGCGCCGGAGCCTGCGCGCCGGCAGCCAGCTCTGCATGGTGGTGTGGCGCAAGAAGGACGAGCTGCCGGCGACGTACGATGTCGAGCAAGCCGTGCTCTCGCTCGTGGCGCGCCCCGAGACCACCGACGAGCCGACCTGCGGGCCGGGACCGTTCTCGATGGCGAGCCCGGACGTCGTCAGCGCGCAGCTGCTCGCCGCCGGGTTCGAGCGCATCACCTTCGAGCGCCTCGACGTCTCGATGTCGATCGGCCGCGACCTCGATCACGCCGTGGCGGCGATGATGGATATCGGTCCGGCGGGCGAGGTCCTGCGCCTGGCCGGGCCCGCGGCGCGCACGCGCGTCCACGAGGTGATCGGCGCGGTGCGTGATGTCCTCGCGCCCTACGCGCGCGCCGACGGCGTGTACGTGCCCGCGTCGGCGTGGATCGTCACCGCCACCGCGGCCTGACCGGGGCGGCGCGCCACGTCAGGGGCCGGCGAGGACGAGGTCGGAGGTCACGGTCACGACGTGGAGGAGCACGCGGTCGTCGGCGAGCGCCGCGATGTCCTCGACGCGTGACGTCGGATCGAGCTCGAGCGTCGCGAAGCGCGTCGGCGCGCCGGTGGTCGGATCGATGCGCTCGACCGTCCGGCCGTCGGAGACCCACAGCGTCCGTCCGTCGGGCGACCACCCGTGCACCGGGTGCTGCTCCCCCGCGGCCCCGTGGAGCAGGCGCGGCTCCCCCGTCGCCGGGAACAGCCACACGCCCGGCTCGGGCTCGCGGTTCCAGTAGAGCGCGAAGTCGTCGCCGGCCGGTGATCGCGCGAGCTCGAACGGCCATCCCGGCGCCGGGTCGATCAGGTCGCCGCGCGTGCCGTCGACGCGATCGATCCAGCGATACGCGCGATGGTCGCTGCGGTTGTAGGCGATGCGGCGGTCGTCCAGCCACGCCGGGTCCGCGTCCGGCGAGATCCCCTCGGCCGCGAGCTCGCGGAGCTCACCGCTCTCCCGATCGACGACCACCAGCTGGACCCGCTGGCCGTCGACGACCGTGGCCGCGAGCAGCGCGCCATCCGGTGACCACGCGACCTGACGTGCCCAGGGGACCAGGCGGCGGGTGCGCGCCTCGGGCGCGTCGAGCGTGGTGACGTAGAGCGCCGGCGCCTCGCCCGGACGGCGATCGATCACCGCGAGGTGCGAGCGATCGGGCGCGAGCTCGACGACGGTGTCGCCGACGCCGCGGCCCAGCTCGCGGCTCCCCGAGGCGCTGCGCTCGACGAGCCGCCACGTCGCGGTGTTGCGCAAGACGACGAACCCGCCGTCGCGGCGCACGCCGATCACCTGCGACGTGCCGAGCGGTAGCGGCCGCGCCACGCCACGGGGCTGCCCACGCCGATCGACCTCGACGGCGGTCGGCGGCTCTCCCCGGAGCGCCGCGAAGACGCGGCCGTCGGCGCGCGGGATGAGGTCCATCGCGGCGATCGGCGGGACGACGAGCTGCGGGGGCTTGCACGCTGCGTCGGTCGCGAGCAGGGCGCGCTCCCCCGTCGGGGTCTCCATCGTGACGTGGACGACGGTGCCGAGGACCGCGACGCGCCACAGCCAGGCGTAGCCGCCCTCGACGTCGCACTCGATCCGGGACGGCGCGCCGGGCGGGCCGATCATCAGGCGCCGCTTGATCTGGTGGCCCGCGATCACCTCGTCACCGAGGGTGTGCTGCTCGCCGGCGCGCGCCGCGCCCAGCGGCCGCCGCTCGCCGGTGGCGAGGTCGATCGACCAGAGGTCGCGTCGGGTCGCGCGCGAGTCGAACGTCGTCACCAGCAGCGAGCGTCCGTCGGGGCGCCAGCTGAGCTGCGGCGCGGACAGATCGCGCACGATGCCGCGCGCGATCGTTCGCGGCTCGCCGCCGGTCGCCGGCACCACCATGATCTCGCCGTCCGTGTAGAACGCGACGGTCTCGCCGTCGGGAGACAGGCTCGCCGAGCGGACGTCGCTGCGGAACGTGAGC
>JAIOII010000744.1 GCA_019912685.1 Kofleriaceae bacterium | reverse complement strand
GCCCGGCGGCGTCGGCGTCACCGCCCAGCAGCTCGGCGACCTCGCGCACGAGCGCCCCGGCATCGACCTGGGCGACCTCGGGCGCCGGCCGCCGGGCGTAGTCGAGGAACTCGCGCACGACCCGCTCGAGGTAGCCCACCTCGCGATCGATCTTGGCGGCGTGCGCGGCGCGCTCGTCGCCGGCGAGCTCGTCGCGCAGGATGCCGGCGTAGAGCTGGATGCCGGCCAGCGGGTTGCGCACCTCGTGGGCGATGCCGGCGAGCATCTGCTGCGTGCGCGCGTCGCGCTCGGCGAGCTGGCCGCGCATCGTCTCCATGGTCGCGGCGAGGACGCCGAGCTCGTCGGAGCCGGCGACCCCGATCGGCTGCGCCAGGTCGCCCTGGCCGATGCGGGTCGCGGCGGCCGCGAGCGTGCGCACCGGCCGGGTGATGAGCAAGGCGGCGAGGAACGTCGCCGCCAGGACGACGGCGGTGAGCATCGCGCCCCAGAGCAGGAGGCTGTCGCGCAGATCGTCGAGCCGGCGGAAGTACGCGGCCGGCGCCTCGGCGCCGATCGCGAGCACGATCTCGGGCTCGGTCTCCGACGCCCGCACCGGCGCGTAGCCGGCCTTCACGCGCCGGCCCTCGGCGTCGGTGAACGTCACCGACGCCGCCGTCCCGCCGGCGAAGACGCGCTCGAGCTCGACGCGGTCGAGCTCGGCCTGGTAGTAGCGCGTGCCGATCGCGACGCCCTCGGCGCTGTCGGCGCGCGACGTGAACCCGCGATCGAAGACGTAGAGCCGCGCGCCGGTGATCTCGCTCACCGCGCGCAGCTTCTGGACCACGTTCTGATACGCGCGCTCCTCCTCGTCGCCGGGCCGCAGCTCGACGAGGTACTTGCCGCGCACGTGCGTGGACGCCGACGCCGCGACCGCCTCGAGCCTCGTGCCGAGCTCGGCGTCGAGATCCTGGCGCGTCACCTCGAGCGCGACGTAGCCGAAGATCGCGAACAGCGCGAGCGACGGCACGGCGAACGCCAGCAGCAGCTTGACCAGGATCGTCGCGCGCGGGCGCATCGACGACGTCAACGTAACATTCTGGCGCGCGGGAGTCCGCGCGCTCGGTACAGCGACGAGGCGGCCTGCGGCGGACGCCGCTGGCCGGCGAGGGAAGCGATGATCCGTCCGGCCGCAGCGCGGCCGGACCTGAACGACCGCCTGGCTGCAAGCCGGGCGGTCCGTTCAGAAACGAATGCGGATCCCCGCGGTGACGCGCTCGTCGCCGCCGACGCCGGTGTCGAGCTGCGAGCCGCCGAAGCGATCGTCGAGGCGCCGCGGACCCGGGCCCTCCGGCTGGTACGACAGGAACAGGCTGACGAGCGCGTCCTTCTTGTGGTCGGCGAACGACGACAGGTCGGAGAGCTTCTTCTTGAAGATGTCGAGCTGGAGGCGCGTCTCGAGCCGCCCGTCCTGATCGACGACGCCAGCGAGCGTGAGCGCCGCCTTCTCGTGCGGCGTGAACGTCAGGCTGGCGCCGGCGTGCGCCGCCGTCTGCTCGCCGTCCTCGACGGTCAGCCCACCGAAGCCGCCGGCGAAGAGTCGCGGGCCGAGGCGCAGGTCGGCCGAGCCCGACACCGAGAGGTAGTCGCGCGTGCCGGCGCCGGCCGTGAGGTCGAGGCCGTGGAGGAGGTCGCCGGAGCGGTGGCGCTCGCCGAGCGAGAGCGTCGTCTGATCGCCGCCGCCGCCGCCGTGGGTGTGCGTGTGCGCGAGCGAGCCGGTGACCGTGGTCGCGGCGTCGAGGCGGTGGCTCGCGCCGAGCGAGGCGGCGGTCGTGGTCGGGTCGTGGCTCAGCGAGCCCGACACCGACGTGCGCGGATCGAGCTGGTGCGAGCCGGACAGCGAGCCGACGACGTGACCGGACTCGTGCCGGCCGATCACCGCGTCGGCGCTCGTGCCGTCCGCGCGGTACGAG
>JAIOII010000010.1 GCA_019912685.1 Kofleriaceae bacterium | reverse complement strand
GCCGAGGCCGGCGGCGTCGAACAGCTGCCGGTACTCCGGCGGTAGCGACGCGTACTTCGCGGCGAGCGACTGGCGCGACACGAACAGCTCCTCGCGCCGCCCGTCGGCGACGTCGCGCTTGAGCGAGATCTCGCCGGGCACGCGGCTCTTCTGGCACATCGTGCGGATCGTCGGGGCGAGCAGATCGAGCAGCGCCTTCGCCGGCTCGGACGGGTCGACCATCGTGCGCAGCGCCGTCTTGCCGATCGTGACGTCGCGCGTGCGGCGCCGCGCGAGCGCCGGCTCCATCTCGTCGACGACCGCGGCCGCGAGCCGGGCCAGCGCGACCCCGTCGTCGCCGCCGATCACCATCTCGACGCCGGAGAGCGAGCCGTCGTCGTCGAGCAACGTCACCGTCGCCGCCGTCGCGCTCAGGCTGTCGAGGTGGATGCCCCAGCCCGCCGACTTCTTGCTCGCGTGCTCGCGCACGACCATCGTGATCTCGTCGCCCTCGCGCTCGACCTCGAGCAGCGCGCCGCGATCGAGGTGGATCTTCTGCGGCGCCGGCTTGCCGAGCAGGCGGCGGTGCGGCAGCCGCACCACCGTGCCCGGGATCAGGCTGGCGAGCCGCGCCGGACCGGTCCACGGCACGTCGGGCAGGTCGAACGACACGGTGAACTTCGCGGCATGCGCCATCGCGGTGCCGCCGACGTTCGCCTTCCAGCTCCAGCTCCACGCCGTGCGCGGCAGGTGGTGGGTGTCGAAGAACGACGCCGCCGCGGCGAACGCGCTCTGCATCGCGCGATCGACGCGCGGCTCGGCGGACACGGCCGCCGTGCGCTTCTCGAGCGTGCCGCGCGCCAGCGTGATCGCGTGGCGCGCGCCTTCGAGCGCGCGCAGCGCCGTCTGCTGCACGAGCGTCGCGTCCTTCGCGACGGACGGCGACGACAGCGCGACCGCGCCTTCGATCGATCGCTCGAGCGCCGCGAGCTTGGCGCCCTCGACGTCGGCCTCGCGCTTCGCCTCGCGCGCCTTCGCGCGCAGCGCCTCGAGCTGTGCCGCGGCGGTGAACATCCCCGCGCATGCGTCGACGGCAGCGCCGACGATGTCGATGAAGTTCTCCTCGAACGGAAATGGGGTGCCGTCGCCGTAGCGGTACATGGGGGACCTCCCGGTACCTGGGTTCGAGCAACCCCCATGCCAGGACCGCCGCAAGGTTCTCGGGGCATGCACCCCGGAACCCTGGTTGGACCGGGGATCGCCGCCCCACCGTGGGGACCTCTCCCCCGATCGGCCCGGCTACCATGCCGCCGTGCCCGAGCCGTTCCGTTTCCTGTTCCGCGTGCGCTACGCCGAGTGCGATCCGCAGCAGATCGTCTTCAACGCGCGCTGGGCCGAGTACGTCGACGTCGCCGCGACCGAGTACACGCGCGAGCTCTTCGGCTCCGTCGATCCCGAGGCCGCCGGCGTCGACTGGCGTCTCGTGCGCCAGCTCGTCGAGTGGCGCGCGTCGGCGCGCTTCGACGACGTGCTCGTCGCTGCGGTGCGCACCGTGAAGGTCGGCACGACCTCGTTCACGCTCGCGACCGAGTTCCGCCGGCAGGGCGAGGACGCCGTGCTCGTCACGGCGGAGACCGTCTACGTCGTCGTCGAGCCGCACCGGCCGGTGAAGCTGCGCGTGCCCGATCGCCACCGTGCCGCGCTCGAACGGGGTGCGCCGGGCAAGGTGGTAAATCATGCAGGGGTGTGAGGCGGACTCGCCGAGGTGGCGCCTCGTGTCGCCATCGTGAACCGACTTTCCGGGACCCTGACGCATCGCAGGGTTGGCAACCCGAACAGAAACAGCCTGATCCGTGGAGCGTAAGCCGCGGTACGGCGCGTGCATCTGCGGACAATCGTGCGCGCCGAGTCGGTCACCATCGACGAGAGCACGGAGCAGATGGAGCGCTCCGACGGCGAGATCGTGGTACTCGAGCAGCGCATGGTCCTCCCCGAGTCGCTCGAGGAGCTCACGCTCGACGAGCGGCGCCGGCCGGGGCCGCTCGGTCCGGCGCTCGCGCAGCACGTGATCGAGCTCGTGCTCGAGCGCTCGAACGCGCGCCGACCGCACCGCCCGATGTCGCCGCGCACGCCCGCCGTGTCGGTGACGGTGTCGGCGCGCGCGGTCGATCTCGGCGCCGGCCCGCTCGCCATGGAAGCGCTGTTCGAGGTCGCGGCGCGCGCGGTCGCGGCGTTCTGCGATCACGGGTACCTCGTCGTGCTGCGCCCCGGCGACGGGCCGACGTTCCTCTATCCGCTGCCGGTCACCGATCCCGACGAGCTCGACGAGAACGGCGAGCCGATGGACGAGGTGCTGCACATGTGCCGGCAGCTCGACGAGGAGCAGGCGCGCTCGCGCGCCGTCGACATCGCCGAGCGCTTCCGCGCCGGCCTCGAGCGCGCGCCCGCCCTGCGCGATCTGCTCGTCGAGGTGCGCCTCGGTGAAGGCACGATCGTCGACGCGCCCGCGCGGGTCGGAATGCTCCTGCCCGCCGCGGTCTGGCGCCCCGTCTGAGCCATACTGGCGGCATGCGCATCGCCGTCGCCTCCGACGAGCCGTACCCGGTGCACGCGACCGTCCAGCGCGTCCTCGGCGAGCGCGGCCACACCGTCGTGCCGTTCGGCGCGATCGCGTCCGGCGCCGAGGAGCCGTGGCCCGACGTCGCCGAGCGCGCCGCCGTCGCCGTCGCGTCGGGTGACTGCGACGAGGGCATCTTCTTCTGCTGGTCGGGCACGGGCATCTCGATGGCGGCCAACAAGGTCGCGGGCGTGCGCGCCGCGCTCTGCGCCGATCCGGGCGCCGCCGCCGCCGCGCGCGTGTGGAACCACGCCAACGTGCTCTGCCTGTCGAACCGCTCGCTCTCCGACGACATGGCGAAGGAGATCCTCGCCGCGTGGTTCGACACCGCGCCCGGCGATCGCGGGGCCGACGGCGTCGCGCGCCTCGCCGCCATCGACGCGCGCCACCGCGCGAAGTAGAGT
>JAIOII010000743.1 GCA_019912685.1 Kofleriaceae bacterium | reverse complement strand
TCTTGCACCCGTCCCTCCATCCCCCACCGCCTACCTGATCGGTCTGATCGTCGTCGGAGCGCGTCAGGACGTGAGCCGCGCGAGCGCCTTGGCGCCGGCGTCGCCATCGGGCGCCGCCGCGACCTCGATGACGAGTGCGTCGAGCAGCTCGGCGTCCTGGCACGCTGCGATCGCCGCTCGCAGCTCGTCGCCGACGCGGCCCAGCCGCCGCTCGGCGACCTGGAGCAGCAACGCGCGCGCGTTCTCGCGCCGACCTTCCTCGAAGCCTTCCAGCCGGCCTTCCATGCGGCCTTCCATGCGGCCTTCCATGCGGTGGCGCTCGCGCTCGGCCACGAGGTTGCGCACGAACTCCGTCTTGTACTCGTACTTCCCGGGTTGCATCTCAGCCTCCACGATCCGGCGCACGACCTCATTCAGCGCCATCATGAGGTCCAGACAGAGCGTAGCATGGCGCTCGGGCAGCCCCGACAGCGCGTCGAGCGCGGTCCGGCCGACCTCGTCGGCATCGACGGAGTCGCCATGGATGAGGGCCGACAGGACGGCGAGCCACGGCTGCTCGCGTGCGCTCGAGCGGGGCACGCGCGGTACTTGATCGGGGCCGAGCACGAGCGGCTGCAACGTCACGCCGCCCGGTCCGCTCGTGGTGGGCACCGCCGCCCAGCGCGCCACCGCCGGGCTGCTGGTGAGGACCGCGAGCGAGGTCGGCCTCCGGATGCGATCGTGCAACGAGGCGACGTACAGCGGCCACGAGTAGCGCTTGTCCTCGTCGCGTTCGCGCTGCCGCTCGACGACGATGCCGTGCACGATCACGTCGTCCGGTGGCGCGCCGCGCAGGTAGATCACGAGATCGGCGCGCCGCTCGACGGGCACCACCTGACCGAGGTCCGCGTCGACCGCCTCGGCGCGCGCGAACGAGGGAAGCGTGACGCCGAGGCTACCCGCCAGGAGCGCCGGCACCAGCTCGGGCGCCTCGCGCAGGAGCGTCAGCGGCGCCTCGTGCTCGATCGACGGCATGAACGCGGGCACTGCAACGTGCAGGCCGCGCGCAAGTGCGCGACGCCAGCCGCCGGCCGTCCGGCGAGCCGGACGCTTCCGTCCGGAAGCCGGACACACATCGTCCGGCACTCCGGTAGCCGCGAGGGAAGACCTCTGCGATTCGTGAGCAGGAACTCCACGCACCTTTGCCGCCCTTTGCCACCGCGCGGGAGCGGCTTCCATCGCGGCGCGCCCCGAAGGTATCCTGGGTGATGGAGGTCATATGAACCCGACCATGCGTTCGCTTGTTCTCGGAGTGGCGTCCTTCGCCGCGGTCGCCTGCGGCAAGGTGGAGTCCGCCGACCCCGACGGCTCGACCGGTGACGACGACGCGCAGCCGGCGTTCGACGCCGCCACCTGCACGCCGAGCACGACGGAGTGCACCGGCGGCCACATCGTCACCTGCGACGCCAGCGGCATGGTGACCGAGGACATCGCCTGTCCGCTCGGCTGCATGGCCGGCACCACCACCTGCTCGCAGATGGAGGTCTCGAACGGCCTCACGCGCTACATCCAGATCGCGGCCGACTCGGGCGTCGACCTCGTCATCCCGACGGGCACGTCGACCATCAAGGCCTCGGACGGCACGTTCATGGTCAACAACGTGCAGCAGCCGCTCGCCAGCGAGGTGACGAACGGCATGCGCGTCATCCCTGTGCGCAGCCTGCGCGTCACCGGCCAGCTGACGGCGATCAAGGCGTACACCGAGCTCGACGCGCCGGCGCTCGTGTTCGTGGTCGCCGGCGACGTGACGATCAACGGCCCCATCGATCTCTCGGCCGACCGCAACCTTCCGCCTCCGGGCGCGCTCGACTACGAGGCGTCGCAGGCGGCGGGCTGCGTCGGCGGCGACGGCGGCGCCGACA
>JAIOII010000742.1 GCA_019912685.1 Kofleriaceae bacterium | reverse complement strand
GCCGCTCGCGACCGCGGGCGGCGGCGGCGGTTCCTGTCGCAGGTGCCAGATGAGGCCGGTGAGCACGAAGAGCGCGGGGACGCGCTCGCCGCTCGCGTTGGGCGCCGAGGCGACGCCGACCTCGAAGTGGACGTCCCACGCGGTGCGGCCCTTGCCGAGATCGGCGAGCATGACGCCGCCGACGCCGCGCGCGACGCTGTTGCTCGTGACGAGCGACGCGCCCACGCCGAGGTACGGACGCACGCGGCCGGTGAGGATGTACGCGCGCCCGCCGGCCGAGTAGCCGACGCCGCCGCCGGCGATGGCGACGCCGGTGTACACGTCGGCGCGCCGGCCGCCGGATCGCCAGCCGAAGGTGAGGTCGAAGCCCTCCTGGACGCCGTCGAGGATCGCGCCACCCGTGGAGACGCCGAGCAGGATGCCCATGTTCTTCGTCGGCGTCGTCGGCTCGATGAAGCCGAGCGGGCGCACCATGCCGGCGGTGATCTGCGCGGTGCCGTCGGGCGGCACCTCGACGACGCGCTCGACGGTCGTGAAGCCGGGCTTCTCGACGACGATGGTGTGGCGCCCCGGGGCGACCACGCCGGTGAACGGCGTGACGCCGACCTGGTTGCCGTCGAGGCGCACGACCGCGCCCGCCTCGTTCGACGTGACGACGAGCGTGCCGTTGCCGCCGACCGCGAGCGTGATCGCCGCCGGCTCCGCGTACTCGACCGTGATGCGGCGCTGCGCCGTCGTGCCGCTGTGCTCGGCGACCACGTGGTGCTCGCCGCCGGGCAGCTTCAGCTCGAGCGGCGCGCGGCCCTTGCGCTCGCCGTCGACGATGATCACCGCGCCCGCCGGCGCGCTCTCGATGGTCACGGCCGACGGCTTCTTGCGCAGCGCCTCGATCGTGCGCTCGACCTTGGCGCGATCCGGCGCGTCCGGCGCGTCCTGCAGGTACCGCCGGTAGTACGTCGCGGCCTGGCGCAGCTCGTTCAGGCGCTCGTACACCGTCGCGACGTTGAAGAGGACGTCGGGGTGCGGCGCGAGCTCGTACGCCGTCAAGTACTCGTCGACGGCGGTGCGCCAGTCCTGCCGCTCCTCGGCGTCGACGGCGCGCGCGAACGCGGCCTTCGCCCGGGCGCGGTTGTCGGGTTGCGCGTGCGCGACCGAGGCCCAGACGAGGAGAGCGATGATCGGAACGAAGAAGCGCATCGAGCCGCGGGCATCCTATCAGTCGTACGGGTTCTTCTTCTTGCCCGAGCCGGGCCCGGGGCCGCGATCGCGCGGCGGATCGTCGTCGTACGGGTTGCGGGGACCGGTCGCGCCGCCGCCGCCGCCGCTGCCGCCGCCACTTCCACCACCGCCGCCACTTCCACCACCGTCGCCGCTGCCGCGGCTCCCACCGTCGGACGGCTTCACGCCCTTGCTCCTGCTGCTCCCGCCGCCCGAGCTCTTCACCACGGCCGCGGCCGCGAGCACGGCCGAGACGGTCTCGTCGCGGTTCTCGCGCACCGACTTCTTGATCACCAGATCGACGTGACCGTCCTTGCTGATGCGGATCTCGTGGATGCCGGCCGCGACCTCCGCGACGACGACCGGCGTCTTGCCGCGCTCGACGCCGTCGACGAACACGGTCGCGCCTGCGGGCTGCGACACGA
>JAIOII010000741.1 GCA_019912685.1 Kofleriaceae bacterium | reverse complement strand
CGCCGACGCGCGCGCCCGCCGGATAGGCGCGCTCGACCACGTTCTCGGCGATCGCCGCGGTCGACACGAGGACGCTCGAGCTCGCGGCCGACGACTTCCGCGAGCTCCTCGCCGACAACTTCACCGTCATGGCGAACGCGTGGCGCTTCCTGGCCTCGCGCCTGCTCGCCGCGGGTCCGGCGGGCGCGTGCGATCGCACCGGCCACGCGGCGCGCGCGATCCTCGTGAACGCGGAGGCCGAGCCGCTCGATCTCGTGACGCGGCTCGAGCTCCTGCGCCACGGCCTGCCGTTCCCGAGCGGCTACATCCAGGCCGTCGCCGCGCTGGCGGTCGCGGCGCACGAGGAGCGCTTGCCGGTGGGCACGCGCGTGCAGCGCGCGGGCGAGGTCGCCGACACCGTCACCGTGGTCATCGACGGCGTCGGCCACGTCGTCGAGCCCGCGCCCGCGTTCGGCGAGAAGGTGCTGCCCGGCCAGAGCCTCGGCCGCCTGGAGACGCTCGCCCGCGCGCCGTACGCCGTCACGGTCGAGGCGCTCACGCCGCTCCGCGTCCTGCGCGTGCCGCTGCCCGCGTTGCTCGACATCATGGAGGATCACACCGACTTCGCGATGGCGCTCACCACGCAGCTGGCCACGGGCGTGCTCGCCCTCGAGCGCGGCGCGCCGCCGGTGCGGCTCAACTGAAGGCAACCGATCGACCCGTGGGCGTGTCCCAGACCTTCGTGCGAGGCAGTACCGCTCGTTCGTCGTCGCTCGTCGCGATCGTCCTCGTCCTGACCACGTCGACCCACGCCGCCGCCGACGCCGGCGAGGCCGACCCCGACGAGGGCTTCGAGCTGCCCGATCGCGCGTACCTCCTCGACGGCGGCGCCGTGCCGTACCTGTACGTGCCCATCGCACTCACGCTCGCGATCCGTTCGCAGACGCCGCCGCGCAGCCGACCGCTCCTCTTCAAGACGACGGAGGGCGGCGAGATCTACCCGGGGGGCCAGTATCCGGTGCCGATGCTCTACGTCGGGGCGGGGCTCGCCGCCGGCACGATCCTCGCCGCCGGCGACGATTCGCGCTGGTTCCACCTGAAGGGTTTCGCGCAGGGCATGGCGATGAACGCGCTGCTCACCAGCGTCGCGAAGAACGTGTTCGGCCGGCAGCGCCCGAGCTACGACCTGGCGCCCGGCGCCAAGAACCCCGACGACCATCGCCGCTCGTTCTGGTCCGGTCACTCGTCGACCACGCTCGCCACGGCGACGTACCTCGGCCTCTACGCGCGGCAGCACATCTTCAGCCGGTGGCGCGAGCCGGGCACGCTGCCGTGGTGGGAGGCGGCGTCGTACGCCGGGCTCACCGCGGCCGCGCTCGCGGTCCCGTACTCGCAGTACCGGCTCAACCGCCACCACGCCTCCGACGTGATCACCGGCAGCCTCGTCGGCGCCGGCGCCTCGACCGTCTTCTACATCTACCAGGAGCGCCGGTACCGCCGCGCGCGCGCGGCCCGCGACCGCGACGAGCCGCGCGGCTTCGAGTGGTCGGTCGCGCCCGACCCGTCGATCAACGGCTTCGCGATCTCCGGAAGCTGGTAGGTCGCGCCGCCGCGCGCGCGCGCCGCGGCGATTTGCGCAGCGATCCCGGCGCGATGTCGCCGCGGCGAAATGCGAGTCGAGCGCGCGGACGCGATGTGCGACGTTCCGCGCGCCATGTCGCGTCACCTCGCGCTGCTCGCCACCCTCGCCGTCATCACGGTCGCCGCGTGCAAGGCCTCGAAGCCGCCGGCTCCGAAGTCCGACGCGCCTCGCAGCGAGGACGACGGGCGCCTCTTCGTGATGGCGCGGCCGGAGGTGACGACGAGGCCGATGCCGGCGCGGTTCACCGCCGCGTTGCCGGCGAGCGTGGCCGAGCTCGCCAGCCGTGACCGCCTGCCGCCGCACGCGATGCTGCGCGCCGGCATCGCGAACGGCGACGCGGAGGTCCAGCGCCGCCTGCTCCGGGCGATCCAGACCGCGTCGACGCGCGGGCCGGTGCCCGACGAGCTGCGCGAGTACTACGTCGGCCTGTTCGGCTACCGCGCGTCGGACGCCGCCTGCGCCTGGCTGCGTGTGACGGTTCCCCGGGTGACGGCGGCCGTCCGCGACGTGCTGCTGCGACCGCTCGCCACCTGTCGCGACGACGAGAGCGGCGTCGTGCTCCTCGACACCGGCGCGCCGGCCGCGCTGATCGTCGACTGGGCGTTCGAGCCCGGCGCCGAGCACCCGCTGCCCGGCGACGCGCGCATCCGCGCCGCGATGCTCGAGGTCGCGCGCAACGGCGATCCGTCCGATGCGCGCAAGATCGGCTTCGTCCTCGCGCGGCTCGGCGACGTGCCGGCGATCTTCAGCGCGACGCAGGCGCTCCAGCGCGCGCTTCCGGATCCCGAGCGGCGCGCGTGGGTCGCGATCGGGCTCCTCGCTCATGATTCACCGGCGGTGCGCGAGCTCGGGCTCGAGGGCTGCAAGCACCCCGTCGTCGCCGAGGACGGGATGTGCGACGGGTCGTACGGTCGAGAGCCCGACGAGGGCGGCGACCCTGCGCGGCGCAGCCTCGACGAGCAGCTCGCGTACGGCTTCGACGCGGACGAGCTCGCGGCGCGCTTCGGTCCCCACGAGGTCGCCGCGGCGCTCGGTCGCTGGGCGACCGATCCGGCGCGCGCGGCTCACCAGCGCCGGTCGAGCCTGTACGACCTGGCGACGATCGATCGCGCCGCCGCGGCGAAGCTCGCGCCCCTGCTCCTCGCCCACGACGACGA
>JAIOII010000740.1 GCA_019912685.1 Kofleriaceae bacterium | reverse complement strand
CGACCGGCGCCGTCGCGACGCGCGCGGGCGGGCCGTCGGTGATGCACGGCGCGCAGAAGAGGACGACGCGGCGGTCGGGTCCGATCATCGGCCGTGCCGACGAGAGACCGATCTCGCAGCCGCACCCCGCGCAGGCTCCGGGAGACACGCCTCCGACTCTAAGGATCCGCGCCGGTGGTGTCTCGTCGCGCGCGCAGGATTCCATCTGTGCCCACGTGTCCTACAATGCGCGCATGCGGAACCTCTCCCTGCTCGCCCTGGCCGTTCTCCTCGTCCCCGCGCTGGCCGTGGCCCAGCCCGCCAAGCCGGAGAAGCCGGCGAAGACCAGGCTGACGTGGTACGGGCATGCCGCGTTCCGCGTCGACACGCCGAGCGGCAAGGTGATCCTGATCGATCCGTGGATCACGAACCCGGCCAACCCGAACGGCAAGGACGATCTCGCCAAGCTCGCGGCGGCGGATCTCATCCTGGTCACGCACGGCCACTCGGATCACGTGGGCGACGCGGTGGCGATCGGCAAGAAGACCAAGGCCAAGCTGGTGTCGACGTTCGACCTCGGGCGCGCGATGGTGCTCGAGCTCGGCTTCCCCAAGGATCAGATCGGGTTCGACACGCAGGGCAACTTCGGCGGCGACCTGACGCTGCTCGGCGGCGAGGTCACGATCCGCTTCGTGCCCGCCGTGCACGGCTCGACGGTCGGCAAGGACGACAACAGCGTGAAGGCGGCGGGCAACCCCGGCGGCTTCATCGTCGCGGTGAAGGGCGGGCCGGTCCTCTATCACACCGGCGACACGGACGTGTTCGGCGACATGGCGATGATCGGGAAGGACTTCAAGGTGACGCACATGCTCGCGTGCATCGGCGGCCACTTCACGATGGGACCGATGGCGGCGGCCCAGGCGGTCAAGCTCGTCCGGCCGCGCAACGTCGTGCCGATGCACTTCGGCACGTTCCCGGTGCTCTCCGGCACCGTCGATCAGCTCAAGGCCGCGCTCAAGAAGAAGGGCGCGGGCGCGACGAAGGTGATGGCGCTCGAGATCGGCAAGACGGTCGAGCTGTAGGCGCGCGGCGCGCCTGCGATCAGCGCGACTTCCTCGTCGACTTCTTCAGCTTGGCGTTCGCCTGCGCCAGCACGCGCTTGGCCGGCGTCCCGCCGCCGAGCCGCACGCTGGTCTTCGCGTGCCTGGCCGCGTCCTTGGCGTCGCCCGTGGCCAGCTCGACCTGCGCCAGGCCGAGGTGGCCCTGCGCGGTCGCGAAGCGCCCGCGCGCGACGCGGTCGTAGAGCTCGCGGGCCGAGTCCCACTGCTTCTTCTTGGCCGCGGTCTTCGCCCTGGCGAGGAGCGCGCGCGCCTGCTTGAGGGTCTTGGGCGCGGGCGCGGCCTTGGGCGCCGGTTCGTCGTCGGCGGGCGGCCTGGCGGGCGCGGCGACCTCCGCCTTCGCCGGCGCCTTCGCCGACGTCTTCGCCGGAGAGGTCGTGGGGATGGGCTTGCGCGGCTTCTTCTCGGGCGCGGCCGAGGCGACGGCGGGCGCCGGCGACGGCTCCTTCGTCGCGTCGCCGGACGGCCGCAGCACGAGCAGGTACAGCGCGACGGCGCCGCCGAGGACGAGCGCGAGGACGAGGACGAGCGGGATGACATCGCGCTTGCGCGGCGCCGGCTTCTCGATCGCCCCGTCAGTCTGCACTCGCGGCTACGTCCTCCCCGGGCTGCTCGCCGGCCGGCTCCTCGTCGCCGAACCAGTGCGCGCGGGCGCGCATGATCATCTCGTTCGCCTCGTCGGCGTCCAGCTGGCTGGTGGCGAGCACCTTGTCCAGCCGCTCATCATCCAGTTCGGCGATCGCGTCGAGGCTCTTCACCT
>JAIOII010000070.1 GCA_019912685.1 Kofleriaceae bacterium | reverse complement strand
CGGCGGCGTGCGCCGCGCCGGCTCGTACACCTGGTACTCGATGTCGAGGATCGCGGGCAGGAGCGCCATCGCCTCGGTGTGCGGCACCAGGCGGAACGTGATGTCGTCGGGGATGACCGGCGCCTTGACGGGCGGCGGCTCGAGGATGTCCTCCCACTCGGGCGGCTTCTGCCCCGGGTGCGCGTCGATCCACGAGAGCGAGCGGCGGATGCAGTCGAAGAGCAGATCGATCTCGCGCACGCTGTACGTGTCGCCGAGCCGGTAGCGCGCCGTCTTCGTGCCGGCCGCGAACACGATCGCGCCGCGCCAGAAGCGCTGCCCGATGAAGGCGTCGAGGTGCGCCGGCGTCGGCAGGTCGAAGGCGAAGGCGTAGCCGCAGGCGCGCGGCTGCGCGACGAGGTGCGGGAACGCGCGCGCGACCGCGTGGAGCCGCGGCTCGACCAGCTTCTCGATGCGCTGCGCCGCGTGCTGCGTCGACATCATCTCGGCGTGGATGCGGCCGCGCACGAGCGACGCGTTGTGCGCGCTCGACGGCTCGGGATCCTCGAAGCGCGACATGACGACGCCGACCTGCGCGCGCTTCGCGAACGTGACGACGTCCGGGTAGTCGGGCTGGCCGCGGTGCGTGAGCAGGCGGAAGCGCGAGTGCCAGGCGAAGCCGCCGCCGAGCCCGAACCCGGTCTGCACCTCGTCCATGACGAGCAGCGTGTCCATCCGCCGCGTGAGCAGCCGCAGCGCGCGGAAGAAGCGCTCGGTCGCGTAGCGGTCGCCGCCCTCCGACTGCATCGGCTCGACGATCACGCACATGTACTGGCCGCTCGCGAGCTCGTCGTGCACCCGCTTCAGGCTGGCGACCTCGGCGGCGAGCAGCGGATCGTTCTTGGGATCGCCGTAGCGCAGGGCGAGGTCGTCCATCTCGCCGGCGGCGCACGCGGCGTAGTAGCCGCCGGGCGCGGCGGGTTCCTCGCCCGGCGCGTTCCACACCGGGAACGGCGCGAACGTCGCCTCGTAGCCCGGCAGCTCGTACGGCGCGCGCTTCGACGGCGAGTGCGTCGCGTGCAGCGCCAGGAGGAGCCGGCCGTGGAAGCTGCCCTCGAAGGCGAGGATGCGCGTCGCGTCCTTGCGCGAGGCGTTGATGCGGCAGAGCGCGAGCGCCTTCTCGTTGGCCTCGGCGCCCGACGCCGTGAACATGACGTGCGGCAGGCCGGGCACGAGGTGGCGGAGCGTCGCGGCGTACTCGGCCGCCGCCCACGTCTCGCCGACCGAGGTGTCCTCGTTGGTGACGAGCGTGTCGCCGAACGCGCCCTCGACGAGGCCGCGCACCACCGGATCCTCGGCGAAGCCGCCGCACACGGTCGCGGTCTGGCTCATGCCGTCGAGGATCGACAGGGGCTCCTGGTCGACCGAGACGAACCACGGCCCGGCCGAGCGCAGGTGATCGAACACCGCCGGCTTCTTCTCGCGGACGACGCGGTCACCGGCGTAGAGCCGGATGAGCCACGAGTCCGACGTCGGCATCTGTCCGCCTTTCGGACGGCGCAGGCCCAGCGGCCGGGGATCGTCGACGAGCGAGCGCGCGGCCTCCGCGGCGTCCTCGGCGACGTGCTGGCGCTCGAGCCGGTCGAGGTCCCAGGCCGGCAGGTGATCGGCGAGCATCGGGTGCGTCGCGATCGTGCCGATGACGTTGTCCTGCACGGCGACGGGCACGACGACGTTCCGGTGCGCCATCGAGCCGGCGGGCCGATAGTTGCCGCTCTTGCCGGCGCCGCCGAAGGGCAAGCGCGGGCTGGCCAGGTTGGTCGAGCGGTTGCGGTTGAGGATGCCGCTCGTCGTCTCCCGGTAGAAGCGCTCGAAGCGCTCGCTCGAGCCGGTGAAGACCGCGTTGGCGAAGCCGTACGGCGACGCGTTGATGACGGCGATCGCCTCCTCGTCGCCGTCGACGACCTCGACGCCGAGGTCGGGCCCGAAGAGCTCGGTGTCGGTGTAGCCGGGCACGTCGTGCGTGCCGTCGGGGAGGCGGTGGAGCGACGCCGTGCGGTAGTAGCCGCCGTCGACGCGCTCGCCGGGGACGATCGGCTCGGCGCCGCCCCGGCGAGCGCGTCGACGGCGGCTACTACCGCACGGCGT
>JAIOII010000739.1 GCA_019912685.1 Kofleriaceae bacterium | reverse complement strand
CTCGCGCGCTCCTGCGCCGCGCGGTTGGCCGCGTCGGGGCCACCAGACCACGAGACGTAGGCGATCGGGACCGCCGCGCCGAGGAGGAGCAACACCGTGCCGCGCCACTTGAGTCCCTTCTTGCCCTTGATCATGAAGATGCCCGACACCGCGAGGTAGAGCAGCAGCACCGCGTACGCGTCGGCGATGTACGTCCATGCCTTCTTGCCGCGGTTGTAATGCAACCAGTTGGCGATGCGCAGCAAGAAGCGCGGCTCGCGCCCCTGCTCGACCACCGTGCCGCTGTCGCCGTACACCACCAGCTTCCTGTTGTCGTACTCGAGGTGGATCTCGTCGCCCGCGCGGTACGTCGACCGCGGCGTCCCGACGCCGAGCGCCTGCTGTGCCCGCGCGATCGCCGCCTCGTCGGGGACGTCGGCCGGGATCGGCGCGATCACGCGCTCGCGCGTGTACGTCTTGAAGTTCGGATCCCAGTCGTCGATGTGGTTGATGGCCAGCCCCGACACCGCGTAGATGAGGGTGAGGCCGACGGCCAGGTATCCGACGTCGCGGTGGATCGCGCGCAGCCAGCCACGCCAGCGGCGTCTGATCGCGATCCACAGCGAGCCCTCGGGGGCACTCGCGGCGGAGTTGGTCACCCGTAACGCTCCTCGAGCCAGGGGTCGGCGTGGTTGTGGTAGCCGCGGACTTCCCAGTAGCCCGGCTCGTCGCGCACGACGAAGCGGACGCCGGTGAGCCACTTCGCGCTCTTCCAGAAGTACAGATCCGGCACGAGGCCGCGCACCGGCGCGCCGTGCTCGATCGCGAACGGCTTGCCGTCCATGCGGTACGTCGCGAGGCAGCTGGGCGCCGTGGCCTCGGCGAACGGCACGTTGGTCGTGTAGCCGTGCGCCGCCTCGAAGATCACGTGCCGCACGTCGCCCTTCACGCCCGCCTTCTCGGCGAGCGTCGCGATGCGCACGCCCTTCCACACCGCGCCGAGCACCGACCAGCCGGTGACGCAGTGCACGTCGCTCGTCTGCTCGACCTGCGGCAGCTTCAGCAGGGCGGCGTAGTCGAGCTCGAACGGGCTCTTGACCGCGCCGTGCACGCGCAGGCGAAAGCTCTTCACGTCGCCCGGCCCCTCGTCGCCGCCCATGTTCTTCAGCCGGCTGATCACGCGCTGGCCCGGCGGCAGCCGCGGGCGGCCGTCGGCGCGCGACTCCGCGCGCGCCTGGCGCGTGAGGTCGTCACTCGCGAGGCGGTAGAGGCCGCCGCCCAGCGCGAGGAGGGCGGTGCCGGCGGCGGCGCCCCGGATGAACGTGCGCCGGTCCCACCTGCCGTGCAGGTCGGGATGGCGATCAAGGTCGGGCGTACGAGTGTCGCGCAACGTAGCTCCTCGTTTTCGTAAGGTACCGCGATCTACGCGACCGGGACCTCGAAGTTACGGGCAGCGCGCGGCGCTGGATCGCAGGCGATAAGTCGCCGGAATCAGGCGCGCCCGTAGACGGGTACGAGCGCGCCCGACGTGACGCGGTTCTCGGGGCTCGCGAGGTCGGCGATGACGCGCGCGAGCTCGGCGGCCTTGGGCCACCGATCGAAGTCCGCATCCGGCATCGAGGCACGGTTCGCGGGTGTATCGATGATCGACGGCGCGATCGCGTTACAGAAGATGCCCTCGGCGACCAGCTCCGCCGCCAGGGTCTGGGTGATCGACGCGACCGCCGCCTTCGACGCCGCGTACGCGACGAAGGAGGGCGCCGGCACGAGCGCCGGCCGCGCGATCACGTTGACGATCCGGCCGCCGCCGCCGCCGCTGCGCCGCATGGCGACGACGGCTTCCCGGCACGCCACGAACGTCGTGCGCGTGTTGAGCGCGAGCATCCGGTCGAGATCGGCGAGCGTCGTCTCGGCGATCGGCTTCATCACGAAGCCGCCGACGAGGTGGATCGACGCCCACACCGCCGGCAGCGCCGCGTACCACGCGGCGACCGCGGCCTCGTCGCCGAGATCGAGCTCGGCGATCGCCGGCGCGTGCACGGTGGCGCCGCGCTCGCGCAGCGCCACCGTGCAC
>JAIOII010000738.1 GCA_019912685.1 Kofleriaceae bacterium | reverse complement strand
TGCTCGGCGCGCTGGATCCCCGTCGAGGTCGTCGCCCGCGAGGGCCAGCGGGTCGCCGTCGCGCCGCGCGGAGAGCTCGCCGCCGGCGCGATGGTGCTCACCTCCGGCCACGTCGACCTCGCCGACGGCAGCGCGATCGAGATCGTCCGGACGCCGGAGCCCGGACGGTGAGCGGCGGCATCACCGGCCTCGCGGTGCGCCGGCCGATCGGCGTCGCCGTGATGACGGCGGCGACGGTGGTGATCGGCATCATCTCGATGCTGCGCCTCCCGGTGGACCTCCTCCCCGAGGTCGACTTCCCGCGCATCTCGATCATCACCAACTACGACGGCGTCGGGCCCGAGGAGATCGAGAACCTCCTCACCCGGCCGATCGAGCAGGCGGTCTCGACGGTCGACGGCGTGACCGCGATCGAGGGCGAGTCGTCGGAGGGGCTGTCCCGCGTCCAGCTCCAGTTCGAGTGGGGCGCCAACCTCGACACCGCGGTCAACGACGTGCGCGCGGCGCTCGACCGCCTGCGCGCCCGGCTGCCGGAGGACGCGGAGCAGCCGATCGTCCTCAAGTTCGACATCTCGGCGACGCCGATCGCGACGCTCGCCCTGAGCGGCACCGGCGATCCGCGGCGCCTGCGTTACCTCGCCGACGAGATCCTGACGCGCCGGCTCGAGCGCGTCGAGGGCATCGCGTCGGTGAACGTGATCGGCGGCCGCGTGCGCGAGCTGCGCGTGGAGCTCGACCTCGCGCGGCTGGTGGCGCTCGGCGTCAGCGCCGATCAGGTCGTCGCCGCGCTGGCGCGCGACAACCGCAACGTGTCCGCCGGGGACATGGCGGAGTCGGGCCGCGAGGTGCTGGTGCGCACGCTCGGCGAGCTGACCTCGGCCGAGGACATCGGCAACGTGCTGGTCACGCGGCGCAGCGGGCGATCGGCGGACGCCCAGGATCTGCCCAACCCGTCGGGCCGGCCGGTCTACGTGCGCGACGTGGCGACCGTCATCGACGGCTTCCAGGAGGTGCGCAGCGAGCAGTGGGTCGACGGCGTGCCCGGCATCGTGCTGCGCGTGTCGAAGCAGGCCGACGCCAACACCGTCGAGGTGGTCGAGCGCCTCGAAGCCGAGATCGCGCGCATCAACGTCGAGCTGAAGGATCGCGCCCGCGTCATCGTCGTCCACGATAGCGCGACGTACATCGAGAGCGCGGTGACCAACGTGCGCACCACCGCGCTCTACGGCGCCGGGCTGGCCATCCTCGTGCTCCTCGCGTTCCTGCGCGATCTGCGCGCGACCCTCGTGATCGCCCTGTCGATCCCGTTCTCGGTGACGGCGACGTTCGCGCTCATGTACTTCAACGACTACTCGCTCAACCTGATCTCGTTCGGCGGGCTGGCGCTCGGCATCGGCATGCTCGTCGACAACTCGATCGTCATCCTCGAGAACATCTACCGCAAGCGCGAGGCCGGGCTGTCGGCGGCGGACGCCGCGGTCGTGGGCGCGCGCGAGGTCACGCCCGCGGTCATCGCGGGCACGCTCACGACGGTCGCCGTGTTCGCGCCGGTCGTCTTCCTCGCCGGGTTCGCGGGCGTCTTCTTCGCCGAGATGGCGATGGTCGTCGTGTTCTCGCTGGGGTGCTCGCTCGCCGTCGCGGTCACGCTGGTGCCGGCGCTGGCGGCGCGGCTGCTCGTCCACCACGGGACGCAGATCGACGACGGGAGCCTCGCGGCGCGGACCCGCGTGCGCGCCGAGGCGTGGTTCGTCGCCCTCGAGCGCGGCTACGTGCGCTTCCTCGACGGCGCGCTGCGCAGCCGCTGGCTCGCGGTCGCCGCCGCCGTCGTGATCCTCGCCGGCGCGGTCCGGCTGTCGTCGTGGGTCGAGGTCGAGCTCATGCCCGAGACCGACGAGGGCGTGGTCGATCTCGACTTCGAGCTGCCGGTGGGCACGCCGCTCGAGCGCACGCGGGACGTCCTGTTCGAGCTCGAGGCCCGGATGAAGGCGACGCTGCGTCCCGAGGAGATCGACAACATCGTCAGCTCGGCCGGCCCCGAGAACCCGTACCGTCCGGGCGGCGAGCACGAGGGCGAGGTCGAGCTCACGCTCGTGCCGGCGTCGCAGCGCGAGCGCGGCAGCCCCGAGCTCGTCGCCGCGATGCGCAAGGCGGTCGAGGGGCTCCCCGACGTGAAGATCCGGCTGCGCCAGCGCACCACCAATCCGCTCCAGCGCTTCATGCGCGGCAGCCAGGGCGAGCGCCTCGTCGTCGAGATCCGCGGCCACGATCTCGACACGGCGGCGTCGCTCGCCGGGCGCGTCGAGGCGGTGATGAAGCGCGTGCCCGGGATCGCCGACGTCCGCATCGGCCGCGAGCAGGGCCTCGAGGAGCGCACGATCGACGTCGACGTGGAGCGCGCCGCGGACCTCGGCCTGACCCGCGCGCAGATCGCCGAGACGCTCGAGACCTACGTGCTCGGCCGCGTCGCCACGCGGCTCCGCCAGGCGGGCGACGAGTACGACGTGCGCGTCATGCTCCGCGAGGAGGACCGGCGCCAGACCGCGCAGCTCTCCGCGCTGCCGCTGCTGACGCCGCGCGGCGTGGTGCCGCTCGAGGCGGTCGCGACGATCGGCGCGCGCCGCGGCCCGGGCTCGATCGCGCGCGAGGGCCAGGAGCGCATCCTCACGATCGCGGGCGGCCTCGGCGATCGACCGCTGAGCGCGGTGGTCGAGGACCTCGAGGAGGCGCTCGCGACGATCGAGCGGCCGGAGGGCTTCACGATCGCGATCGGCGGCGAGACCCGGGAGCAGGAGGGCACCTTCGCCGGCCTCGGCGTCGGGATCGTGCTCGCCATCCTGCTCGTGTTCGCGGTGATGGCGGTGCAGTTCGAGTCGCTGCGCCATCCGCTGCTGGTGATGTCGGCGGTGCCGTTCGGCTTCGTCGGCGTGGTCCTGACCTTGCTGGTCACCGGCACGACGTTCAGCCTGAACGCGTTCCTCGGCAGCATCGTGCTCGTCGGTATCTCGGTCAACAACGCCATCGTGCTGGTCGCCACCGCCAACATGCTGCGCGCCGAGCACGGGCTCGACGTGCATGCCGCGATCCGCGAGGCCGGCCGCCGCCGCCTGCGCCCGATCCTCATGACGACGTGCACGACCGCGCTCGCGATGGTGCCGATCGCGCTGGCGATCGGCGAGGGCGCCGAGATCCAGGCGCCGCTCGCCCGCGTCATCCTCGGCGGGCTGCTGGTGTCGACGGCGATCACGCTCGTGCTCCTGCCGGCGCTCTACGTCCTGGCCGAGCGCGAACCGAGGGCCACGCCATGAGGCCTCCCCGCGTCGCGCGCCGCCGCGCGCTCGTCCTCGCCGGCGCCGCATCCGCGCTCGTCGCCGCGGCGGTGGCGCCC
>JAIOII010000737.1 GCA_019912685.1 Kofleriaceae bacterium | reverse complement strand
CTAGTCGGAAGAGCGCGGACTCGCAAGGGGGTAAGGCGAGTAAGGCGAACTCGGCTTTCATGCCACGGGGGCCGCGCGTAATGCTGCTCGCATGGACTTCGCACTCGACGAGGAGCAGACGCTCATCGCGCAGACGGTCCGGCGCTTCGTCGAGAAGGACGTGCGCGCCTGGGCCGCGGACGCGGATCGCGCCGGCGACCGCGGCGAGGCGCGGCGGCGCGGCCCTGGCGCGATCCGCGTCCGCGGCCCAGGCGCGCACGTCCTTCTCGACGAAGCGCCGGACCGTCTGCGCGATGAGCGCCTGCTCCTCGTCGAGTGCGAAGTCCATGCGAGCAGCATTACGCGCGGCCCCCGTGGCATGAAAGCCGAGTTCGCCTTACTCGCCTTACCCCCTTGCGAGTCCGCGCTCTTCCGACTAGGTTTCGCGGCCGTTGGCGGGGTAGCTCAGGGGTAGAGCAGGGGTCTCATAAGCCCTTGGTCGGCGGTTCAATCCCGCCCCCCGCCACCCATTTCTCGCGTCGTTCCTTTTCGGCTCTTCCGGAGTGATGCGCTATCTTTTCGCCTCCTTCGGGGATCGTCTAATGGTAGGACACCAGCCTTTGGAGCTGGCCATCAAGGTTCGAATCCTTGTCCCCGAACTCGAGAGCCCCCCACGCACATGAAGCTCGACAAGACCTGTTCGCTTTTCTTCGGCACGAAGATCGACTCGAAGCTCCGTGAGGCGCTCTCCCAGGCCAAGCCCGGTGACAAGAAGTACTTCGACGGAACCTCGGAGGACTTCCTCCGCATCGTCGAGCTCCCCGACGAGAAGTGGATCGGCAAGGTGATCAAGCCCGGGCCGGTCGTCACCGAGGTCGACGACATCCAGCGCAACATCGTCTCGATCATGCGGCGCGTGGCGCCGACCGCGCGCGTGTCGGCGTCGGGGATCCGGATCTTCGTCCTCCAGGGCGCGAACACCCAGGCCGTCATCGACGACGGCGAGACCGGCGAGGACGAGGACGCGGGCGCGTCGGGCCCCTACATCACGATGTAGGGGAGAGGACCTCGTAGGCGAGGCCCCAGCGGATGCCGCGGTCACTCACGACGACGCGCGGCGCGGACAGGCGCGCGGCGAGGCGCGCGAAGACCGCTGCGCCGCCGGCGATGACGTCGGCGCGCTGCGCCTCGATGCCGACGATCTCCTTGCGGGCGGCGACGGTGGCGCCGAGCAGGCGGTCGGTCAGCTTGCCCAGCGCGGCCGGGGTCATGACGTGGCCGTGGATCCGCTCCGGGTCGTAGCGCTCCATCGCCAGATCGGCGGCGGCGAGGTTGGTCGCGGTGCCGGCCACGGCGACGAGGGCGGCGCCCGACGGCAGGGCGAGCGGCGCGAGCTGCGCGTCGATGTCGCCGTCGAGCGCCTTCTTCTCGGCGGCGGTCGGCGGATCGCTCTTCAGGTGGCGCTCGGAGAGCCGCACGGCGCCGATCGGCACGCTGACCGCCGACACGACTCGCGCGCCGTCGCTGACGATGATCTCGGTCGAGCCGCCGCCGACGTCGGCGACGACGAACGGCTGGCCCCCGAGCACCGGCAGGCTCCGGCGCTGCGCCAGGTACGCGAGCTCGGCCTCGCGGGCGCCGTCGATGGTCTCGACGTTGGCGTCGAGGATGCGCGACGCGGGGCCGACGAGCTCGGAGGCGTTCTCGGCCTCACGCATCGCCTGGGTCGCGATGACGCGCACGCGCTCGACGCGGTGATGATCGAGCAGGCTCCGGTACTCGCGGAAGATGACGAGGCAGCGCGCGATCGCGTCGGGGTGGAGGCGCTTCGTCGCGTCGAGGCCCTGGCCGAGGCGGCCGAAGCGGCACACGTCGGCGACGGCGCGCACCTGACCGTCGCTGCAGCGCTCGGCGACGAGGAGAAGGAGCGTGTTGGTGCCGATGTCGATGACGCCGAGCCGCACGGCGCCGAGTCTACAGGCGCCCGCGTGGAGTGTCGCTATAGTCATCACGTGAAGGTCACCGCGGTCGTGCTCACGGGCTTCCTCGGCGCCGGCAAGACGACGCTGCTCAATCGCGCGATCGCGCTGCGCGCGGAGCGCGGCGACGGCGCCGGCGACGCGGGCGGCGGCAAGCTCGGGATCATCGTCAACGAGCTCGGCGCGATCGGCGTCGACGGTGATCTCCTGCCGAGGGGCGCGGCGCGCCAGGTCGAGCTGCCCGGCGGCTGCGTGTGCTGCATGCTGAACGAGGACCTCGACCGGACGGTGCGCGAGATGCTCGACGCCGCGCCCGAGATCGACACCCTCATCATCGAGACGACGGGCGTCGCCGAGCCGCTGCCGATCGTGTGGGCGCTCGAGGAGCCCTCGATCGCAGAGCGCGTGCGGGTCGCCGCGGTCGTCGCCGTCGTCGACCCGACCAGCTTCCCCGCGGCCCGCGCGGCGAGCCCGACCGCCGAGCAGCAGGTGGAGCACGCGGACGTCGTCGTCATCTCGAAGCGCGACGTCGCCGCGCCGTCCGAGCTGGACGCCGTGCGCGCCGCGGTCCGCGCGCTCGCGCCCGCGGTGCCGTGCGTGGAAGGCACGCTCGAGGAGCGCGCCGCCTGGCTCCTCGACGTGCTGCGGGATCCGGAGACGCAGAGGGGAACGTCGGACCACGACGACCGCGACCACGGTCACGACCACGACGACGAGCACGACCACGTACAGACCCACGGCATAGATGCAGTGGCATTGAACGTCGACGCCCTGGTCGATCTCGAGGAGCTCGAGGATGCCCTCGCCGAGCTCCCACGCGAGTACATCCGGGTGAAAGGGATTCTCTGGGCGGTCGACCCGCGCACCGGAAGCGATGTCCCCGGGTGGATCGCGGTTCACCGGGTGGGGACGCGCGTCTCGAGCGAGCGGGTCGGGGAGCCGGTGGGCGGTGGACGGCTGGTCGCGCTCGGACCGGGCGTGAGAGAGGCCCCGGTCCGTGCTGGCGTCGCGCGCGCCGTGGTATCGTCCGAGTGAGCACGTAGATGGCCGTCGACGAGCGACCACAAGCGCGAACCCTGCGCGAGCTGCTCCTGGAGATGCGTGGGGGGTACGTCCTGCATCGACCGGTGGTCGTCGACGTGACGCCGGGCGCGCGCGACGGCGCCGAGGCGACGCTCGAGCGCACGCTCACCGTGCAGCTGCCCGCCGCCGGCAACGGCGACGATCTGTCCGCCGAGCTCGCCGGCTGCTCGTTCATGCTCGTCGGGCCGAACACGCTGTCGGCCGGCATCGAGACGCCGGTGACGATCGGCCGCAGCCGCCGCTGCGACGTGCGCGTCGACAACGACTCGGTGAGCAAGGTGCACGCGTCGGTCGTGTTCGATCAGGGCCGCTCGGCGTACATGCTGGTCGACGAGAACTCGCGCAACGGCACGCGCGTCAACGGGCAGCAGCTCTCGCCCGGCGTCGCGGCGCCGGTGTACGCCGGCGCCCAGGTCGCGTTCGGCGACGCGGTGTTCGTGTTCATCGATCCGCCGACCCTGCGCAAGCTGGCGCGCATCGCGACCTAGCGATGCGCGCGGTCGTCGCGACGGCGCTCGGCGCCCTGGTGCTGGTCCAGGCCCTGGGCGCGTGCAAGGACGATCCGATCCACGTCGCCCCGGCCCGGGCGACCGGCGACGGCAACCACGCCGCGCTCGTCGAGGCGGTG
>JAIOII010000736.1 GCA_019912685.1 Kofleriaceae bacterium | reverse complement strand
GCATCGACTCGCGCCGCCTGACCGCGACCACCCCACCCGGCGATCCCGGCCCGGCAGCGATCGAGGTGCGGCGCGCCGGCGGCGGCGAGCGCGCGATGCGCGACGGCGCCTTCACGTTCGACGCGATCGCCGTCGACCCGCCGACAGGCTCCGTCGCCGGCGGCACGTTCGTCACGATCACCGGCTACGGCACCGCGTTCGACGCCGGCACCGTCGTGCGCTTCGACGGCCTGCCGCTCGCCGGCGTCACCGTCGAGAATGGCCAGCGCCTCTCCGGCTACACGCCGCCCGGCATCGCCGGCGACGCCGACATCGACGTGCTCTCGGCCGCCGGCGCCGTCCACGTCGATCGCGGCTACACGTACCTCACGACCGGCGACACGTTCGCCGGCGGCTTCTCGGGCGGCCCGCTCGCGGGCACGATCAACGTCGTCGTCGTGAACGCGTGGACCAAGGACGGGGTCCCCGGCGCGTTCGTCGCGATCGGCGATCCCACGACGACCGCGTATCGCGGCACGACCAACGCGCTCGGCGAGATCACGTTCTCCGGCCCCGACCTCGTCGGCCCGGTCGTGGTCACCGCGTGGGCCCAGGACCACGAGGTCGGCACGTTCCACTGCGTCGACTCCGAGAACCTCACGATCTGGCTGCGCTCGCCGCTGCCGCCACCCGACGGCGGTCCCCCGCCGATCGGCACCAACGGCGCGCGCATCCGCGGCAGCGTCATGTTCGGCGAGGCGACCGGCCTCGGCTCGCCGTACTGGCACCTCGTGCCCGAGCCGCGCACGCCGACGGAGCGCAAGCGCGTCTACGTCACGACGGCGGCGGGCGCGGTCAACGGCCAGCCCATCCCGCCGCTGTCACCGATCGACTACACCGGGCCCGATCGCCTCGCCTGGACGTACGAGGTCGCGGCGCGACCGGGCGCGCTCGCGGTCGTCGCGATCGCCGGCCTCTACGATCCGGCGCGCGATCCCGACGGCTCCGGCAACCTCGGCTTCGAGCCGTTCGCGATGGGCGTCGCGCGCGGCGTGCTCGTCGGCCCCGGCGAGGACAAGCAGGGCGTCGACATCGTCATCAACGTGCCGCTCGACGCCGCGCTGCGCGTGCAGCTCGATCGGCCGCCGCCGCTCGGCACGCCGGGGTTCTGGGGCCCGACGCAGTACCGCGTGCGCGGCGGCGTCGACCTCGGCGGCGAGGGCGTCGCCCACTTCGGCAAGCACGGCCTCCAGCCGGTGATCGTGCAGCCGACCAACGAGTGGTTCTACCCCGGCGAGTACCGCCTCGAGGGCGACGACACCGCGATCACGCTCACCGACATCCCGGCGCTGGCGCGCTCGGTCGGCGACGGCTCGTACGCGATGCACGTCGGCGCCTACTCGATGAACGGCGGCTCGCCGTACTCGGTGCGCATCGTGCGCGGCATCCTCGACGGCAGCGCGCCGATCACGGTCGGTGACTTCGTCGGCGTGCCGCGCGCGGTCGATCCGCCGCCGTCGGGCGTGGCCAGCGGCCGCCGCGTCGAGTTCGCGCCCGAGGGCGACACCACGGGCGCCCCGACGTTCCATCTCCACATGATGTCGGACGGAAACGGCGTGCCGGTGTGGCGCGGCGTCACGTGCGGCGCGATGAACGCGATCGACCTGCCCGACCTGTCGAGCATCGACGTCACGTGGCCGCCGCCCGACACGCAGCTCTCGTGGACGATCTGGTCGATCGCGGGCCCGTCGGACTACCGCAACTTCACGTACCGCTGGCTCGGCCAGGCGTACTGGCGCGCCTACGCGTCGGGCACCTACGGCGCGCAGTTCCCGCAGCTCCTGGAAGAATGAAGCGCCTCCTCCCCGTTCTGCTCGCGGCGCTCGCGGCCTGCTCCAAGGGCGACGAGCCGCGCATCTGCGCCGGCGGCGACAGCCGGTGCAGCGGCAACGCGTTCGAGGTGTGCAGCGATGACGGCGAGCGCTGGGAGGTCCGGACCGATTGCGCCGCCGACGGCGACCTCTGCGTCACCGGCATGGGCTGCGTGGACTGCTTCCCCGACACGCGCGCGTGCGTCGATCAGGACATCGTACGCTGCCGGCCCGACGGCTCGGGCGCCGACGTCATCGCGACGTGCGACGGCGCGCAGCAGGAGCTGTGCAGCGCCGGCGAGTGCGTCGACGCGTGCCAGCTCGCCGCCCAGTCCCGCGACTACGAGGGCTGCGACTACTGGGCGGTCGACCTCGACAACGCCGTCGTCGCCAACCAGGGCGCGGCGTCGGCGCAGCAGTTCTCGGTGGTCGTGTCGAACGCGAGTCTCCTCGACGCCGACGTCCACGTCGAGATCTGGTGCACCGCCGAGGACGCCGCCAGCCCGTCGACGCCGTGCACGCCCGGCGAGCCCTACGTCGTCCAGGGCCCGATCCGGCTCGGCCCCGGCGACCTGCGCATCCTCGACCTCGACGCGCGCGAGGTCGACGGCTCGAGCGCGCCGCAGCTGAACGACGGCCCCGGCACGTTCAAGTCGCGCCGCGCGTACCACGTCGTGTCCAACGCGCCGCTCGTCGCCTACCAGTTCAACCCGCTCGAGAACGTCGGCGTCTTCTCCAACGACGCGTCGCTCCTCCTCCCGTCGGAGGCGCTCGCCGGGACGTACCTCGTCTCGTCGTGGCCGCAGACGATCGCGCGCACCGAGTCGTCCGAGACCAACATGGGCATCCACCTGCGCGCGTTCCTCACGATCGTCGGCGTCGAGGACGGCACGACGGTGAACGTGCGGCTCTCGGCGCGCATCCTCGGCGGGGGCGGCATCGGCCCGGCGAACGCCGGCGACGCGATCAGCTTCACCCTCGACCGCTTCGAGGTCGTCAACCTCGAGACCGACGACTTCAACGCCGACTTCACCGGCACGACGGTGTTCGCCGAGGGCGGCAAGCGCGTCGCCGTGTTCACCGGCAGCGAGGCGTCGGACGCGCCGCGCTTCGACACGCTCGCGACGCGCCAGTGCTGCGCCGATCACCTCGAGGAGCAGGTGTTCCCCGAGGACTCGTTCGGCACCAGGTTCGTCGCGGTCAAGACGCCGCTGCGCTCGCGGCTCGTCGACGACGCCGGCTGGAACGTCGCGGTCGTGCCCGACGAGCCCGAGTACTGGCGCATCATCGCGTCGCGTGACGGCACCACCGTGACCACCAACCTGCCGCAGCCGCACGATCGCTACGTCCTCGGCCGCGGCGCGTCGGTGATCATCGAGAGCGAGCGCGACTTCCTGCTCGAGGCGACGGCGCCGATCGCGTTCACCCAGATCCCGGCGAGCCAGCAGGCGACGGGCATCCCGTCGACCTTGCCCGACGGCGACCGTCCGCCGGGCGGCGACCCCTCGCTCATCTGGGTGCCGCCCGTCGAGCAGTGGCGCAACCGCTACCTCTTCCTCGTCCCCAACAAGTACGCGTTCGACTTCCTGCTCATCGCCATCCCGGCGAGCGCGCGGCTCACGTACGACACGCTGCCGATCGACGACGTGCTCACCTGCGAGCGCGAGCCGATCGGCTTCCAGGTGCCGCCCGAGGGCGGCGACGCCGTCGAGTACGTCGCGGTCCGTTGCCAGCTCTCGTTCCCGATGCCCGGCGGCCCCGGCAACCAGGACGACGGCGTGCACCTGCTCGCGACCACGGGCGGCGAGCCGTTCGGCCTCGTCGTCTGGGGCTGGGACAGCTTCGTCTCCTACGGGTACCCGGGCGGTTCGAACGTCGACCGCATCAATCTCCAGTAGCTCCCGCCGGCCCGGTGGTATACGCGGGCCCCATGGCGTTCTGCTTCGCACACGCGACCGTCGAGGCCACCGGCACCTGCGACGACTGCAAGAAACCGATCTGCACCAAGTGCACGAAGGGCACGCTCGACGGCTTCATGTGCCCGCCGTGCGCCCAGAAGCGCTACGGCCGGCAGAAGCTCATCGTGTGGGCGAAGATCGGCGCGATCACGGTGCTGATCGTCGGCCTCGGCGTGTTCGGCCTCATCGTCGTCGGCAAGGGCAGCGAGCGGAGCACGAAGGCGGTCGACGCCGGCACCGGCGAGAAGGACCCGTACATCCAGACCTTGCGCGAGACCCGCGACCTCGCGCCGTGCGACAAGGAGGCCGTGCGCAAGCTCGTGCTCGAGCTGATGGAGCTCAAGCGCTACGGCGACGCCGTCGACGACGCGACCGCGTACTTCGCCAAGTGCGAGGACTTCCCGCGGCTGCGCTCCAACGCGATCTACGCGCTCCACCAGCTCGGGCGCTACGCCGAGGCGATCAAGCACTCGACCGCGCTCGTCGAGCGCGACCCGTTCGACAGCGACTACTGGTGGTGGCGCGCCGAGGACCTCGCCCGCACGGGCGAGCCAGCGAAGGCGCTCGCCGACTACCGCCAGTCGATCGCCAACTCCGACGGCGCCGGCGGCTCGCGCTTCGCGATCGCGCGCATCCTCGACACCGCGGGTCCGGCCGGCCAGCCGTGCGAGGCCGTGGCGGCGATCGATTTTTTCGCCGGTTACCACGGCGGCAACCCGTCGAGCGATCTGATCACGCGCACGCGCGGCCTCGATCAGACGTCGTCGTGCGCGCGCACGAAGGGCCAGGGCAAGCAGGCGCTGCCGCCGCCGACGGAGGACGTGCAGATGACGGTGAAGGTGAACGAGGTCGAGGGCACGTTCCTCATCGAGACCCGCTGCGGCACGACGATCGTGACGCCGGCCTTCGCGCAGCTCGCGGCGATCACGCCGCGCCAGGGACCGCCGATCGAGACGATCGCCGTCGGCGCGATCCGCAAGGGCGCGCCCGCGGTCGCGACGCTCGTCCTCGGGAAGGCGACCGCGCCGGAGACCGAGCTGGTCATCGCCGAGGGCCTGCCGCCCGGCGTCGACGGCGTGATCGGGCTCTCGGCGCTGTGGAAGTTCAGCCTGGTCGTGGACGAAGACAGCGGCGTGATGACGCTCGACGGTCCCGCGCCCGCTGCGCAATGAGCCCCGGATCGGGCACGGGCACGGGCACGGGTTCAGCTCGTTGCTGAACGGCGCAGGTGGTCGACGAGGTTCGCGAACAGCCCGCGCACCGCGTTCTCGAGCGCTTCCTTGCGCAGCTGCGGCAGGTAGCGCGCGTCGAACTTGGCCTTCGGCACCTGCACCTTGGCGCCGCCGGAGAGGAACGAGAGCATCTTGCCGCGGTCGTCGGAGATCGCGAGCCGCAGCTGCGCCTCGACCTCGATGTAGCCGCCCGACTGCCGCGTCACGAGCGAGACGCAGCTGACGTCGACGTTGCGCAGCCCCAGGCCGTACTTGCGCGCGTCGGCGGCGGCGCTCGTGAGCGTGGCGTCGCCGGCGACCGAGGTCGTCATCGTCGCGCGCAGCACGTCGGCGTGCTGCGCGCGCGCCTTCTTGTCGTGCGCGCCGGGCGAGTCGTCGCGCGCCGACTTCACGACCATGTAGATCTCGGGGCGCGGCGCGACGGCGCGCGGCTTGTTGCCGAAGCCTGCGGTCCTGGCCGCGGGCGTCGCCGCCGGCTCGATGCCGTTGGCCTCGGCAAGCTCGGTCATCGCGCCG
>JAIOII010000735.1 GCA_019912685.1 Kofleriaceae bacterium | reverse complement strand
CCGGCGGCGGGGGCGGGGGCGACGGCGGGGGCGGCGGCGGCCTCTCCAGGTTCAGGTCCCAGCCGTAGACCAGGCCGAACTGGAGCTCGAAGGTCGAGACGATGAAGTCCTGGCGCCCGGCGGTGAGGCCGTGCCGGAAGTCGACGCGGGCGTCGAGGCGGTCGGTGAGCGCCCAGCTGGCGCCCGGTCCCCAGAGGAACGTCGAGTCGGTGTCGTCCACCATGAACGGCGACGACGTGAGCACGCTCTCACCGCCGACGCCGACCACGAGGTGCGGCGCGAGGACGAAGTCGGTCGTGAGGCGCAGGATGCCCTGCACGCGCCAGCCGAGGACGGGCGCGAAGTACGAGTCGCGTCCACCTTCGGCGACCTCGCCGGTCGACGAGAACGCGAGCTTGGCCTCCCCCTCGATGCCGGCCGCCAGATCGGCGTCCCGGCCACGCAGCAGATCGGGGAGCAGGACGAAGCCGGCCCGGCCGCCGAGCAGGAGCCCGGTCCCCGGAATCTGTTCGGCGGCCCACGAGTTGCCGAGCTCGATATCGTCGCCGAAGTAGTCCAGCCCGACGAACCCACCGACCTCGAACCGCCTCGGCGGCGGGTCGTCGGCGCTCGCGGCGCCCGCGCTGGACGCAAGTACGGCCAGAACGATGGCGAGCGAGAATGTGCCCCTGTTCACGCAGGCGCGAGCATAACGCAGGCCGGCGCGAGTTGCACATTCCCCCCACGGCGCGGCATCCTCGACGGTGATCGAGGGGGCCTGATGCTCACGTTCAGCACCGATCCAAACGTCGCCGAACAGCAGATGAACGCGATCATCTTCTACCTGACCGCGTTCGGGTACATCGACGGCGATTTCGACCAGACGGAGAAGACCTTCGTCAAGATCTACATCCGGCAGCTGGTGGCGGCGCGCGCGCGCGAGCTCATGCCCGAGGCGACGCCGACCGAGCGCACGGAGGTGGTCAACAAGTTCGTCGCCCACTTCCACGAGGTGTTCGAGCAGATCGACCACGAGATCCGCGGGCTGTTCGAGGAGGTCGTCTCCGACCAGGAGAAGGTCGAGCAGTTCGTCTACGCGAAGATCAAGCTCCGCTGCTACGAGATCTTCAACAGCTTCGACGAGGGCAACCAGCGCGCGCTGCTCTCGACGATCGACGAGCTCATCTACGCCGACGGCAGCGTCCACCCCGCCGAGGAGAAGTTCCGTTCCGAGCTCGACGGGCTCCTCCACGCCGAGCAGCGCATCACCGCCGATCAGATCGTCGCGGTCGAGGCGCCGCCGGTCGAGATCGAGGCGCCGGCCCAGCTCGCGCCGCGGCTCGAGGACCACCCGTTCTTCATGGCCTTCGAGCAGCACTACTCGGCCGACCCCGAGCGCCTGCGCAAGCAGGCCGAGGCCGACTTCAAGCTCATGCAGTCCGTCGCCGAGCTGTGGAAGGCGCAGCGCATCAAGGGCGAGGGCAAGCTCGACGGCAAGCACGACGTCGCCCAGTTCGCCGGCCAGGAGCCGTTCCTCGACGGTCACGTCTACGTCCATCCCGCCGCGCCGGGCGAGACGTACGAGCTGACCGTGCTCGGCGACCTGCACGGCTGCTACTCGTGCCTCAAGGCGGCCGTGATGCAGGCCGACTTCTTCGCCAAGGTCGAGGCCTACCGGCTCGACCGGACCAAGCCCAACCCCAAGCTGGTGCTGCTCGGCGACTACATCGATCGCGGCCGCTTCTCGTACAACGGCATCCTGCGCTCGGTGATGCAGATGTTCGTCGCCGCGCCCGAGCACGTGTACATCCTGCGCGGCAACCACGAGTACTACATCGAGTACAAGGGCCGTATCTACGGCGGCGTGAAGCCGGCGGAGGCGATCAACACGCTCATCGGCTACATGCCGGGCGAGATGTTCGAGGCGTACATGCACTTCTTCGAGCAGATGCCGAACATGCTGCTCTTCGATCGCCTCGTGTTCGTCCACGCCGGCATCCCGCGCGACTCCGCGATCGCCGAGAAGTACAGCGACCTCGCGTCGCTCAACGACAGCGAGCTCCGCTTCCAGATGCTGTGGAGCGATCCGTCGACGGCCGACTACATCCCCGACGACCTGCAGGCGCAGAACGCGCGCTTCCCGTTCGGCAGGCTGCAGTTCGAGAAGTTCATGGGGACGCTCGGCTGCACGATGCTCGTGCGCGGCCACGAGAAGATCGACGAGGGCTTCAAGTCGATCTACCCCGAGAGCAGCGCCGCGCTCCTCAACCTGTTCTCCGCCGGCGGCGCCGAGAACAACGACCTGCCCGAGAACTCGAGCTACCGCACCGTGACGCCGATGGCGCTCACCATCCAGGTCGAGCAGGGCAACGCCCGCGTGACGCCGTGGGAGATCGACTACCGCCGCTTCAACGATCCCAAGCGCAACCGCTTCTTCGCGTCACCGCCCGAGATCGAGCACAAGCAGGGCTGAGCGCGGCGCGCGTCGCTACTCCTCGAGCAGCGAGCGGAGCATCCACGCCGTCTGCTCGTGCACCGTCAGGCGCTGCGTGAGCAGGTCGGCGGTCGGTTCGTCGCCGGCCTTGTCGGCGAGCGGGAACACGCGGCGGGCGGTGCGCGCCACGGCCTCGTGGCCCTCGACGAGGACCGCCACCATCTGCAGCGCCTTGGGCGGCGTCGCCGGCGCGTCGGGGATCGAGCTCAGCTTGCCGAACTGACCGTAGGAGCCCGGCGCCGGGAAGCCGAGCGACCGGATGCGCTCGGCGATGGGGTCGACGGCGTTCCACAGCTCGGTGTACTGGGTCATGAACATCGCGTGGAGCGTGTTGAACATCGGCCCGGTGACGTTCCAGTGGAAGTTGTGCGTCGTGAGGTAGAGGGTGTAGGTGTCGGCGAGGAGCTTGGAGAGCCCGTCGGCGATCGCCTCCCGGTCCGGCTCGCTGATTCCGATGTTGATCTTGGCAGCCATTCGCGTTCCTCCTGGCGCGAAGCTTAGCCGCCGATCGTGAGATAGTCGCGTCGGCATGACCGAGAGCAGCATCCCTGTCGCCGACCTGCGCGACTGGCAGGCAGGCGGCACGTCCCGCGATCACTTCGTCCGCACCGTCGGCGAGTCGCTCGCCGACACCGGCTTCTTCGCGCTCGCCAGCCACGGCATCCCCGAGGAGCTCACGCGCCGGGCGTACGAGGCGGCCCGCACGTTCTTCCACCTGCCGCGCGACGTGAAGGCGCGGTACCACCGCCCCGGCGCCAAGGGCCAGCGCGGCTACACCGGCTTCGGCACCGAGCACGCCCGCGACTCGGGCGCGCCGGACCTGAAGGAGTTCTGGCAGGTCGGCCGCACCGGCGTGCCCGACGATCATCCCGTGCACGCGCCGTACGGGCCCAACCTCTGGCCCGACGACACGGTCCCCGACTTCCGGCCGGCGATGTCGTCGCTCTACCAGGCGCTCGACGGGCTCGGCGCGGTCTGCCTCGAGGCGTGCGCGCGCTACCTCGACGAGCCGCCGCGCACGTTCGCGGCGATGGGCGAGGACTCGGACACGATCGTCCGCGTGATCTACTACCCGCCGACCGTCGACGCCCCGCCGGGCGCGGTCCGCTCCGCGGCGCACGAGGACATCAACCTCATCACGCTGCTCTCGGGCGCGACCGCCGAGGGCCTCGAGCTCCTCCGCCGCGACGGGACGTGGATGCCGATCCACGTCTCGTTCGATCACATCGTCGTCGACTCCGGCGACATGTTGCAGAACGTGACCAACGGCCTGTTCAAGAGCACGACTCACCGCGTGGTCAACCCGGTCGACGCCACGACCGAGCGGTTCTCGATGCCTTGCTTCATCCATCCGCGCAAGGAGGTCGACCTGACGCCCATGGCGAGCGCGGTGGTGCGAACCGGCGGCAGCACGAAGTACCCGTCCCTGACAGCAGGCGCCTACCTCGAGCAGCGCCTGCGCGAGATCGGGCTGGGATAAGGTACCGCGATGCGGCGCTCGGCAGCCCTCGTGGTCACGGCGGTCCTGGCGGCGTCGGTCACGCCCGCCGACGCCAACGGCCGCCCGCCGTCCTCGGTGAAGGTCGTGTTCCGGCCCGGCAGCACGACCGACATCCTCCTCGGCGTCACCTTCGGCCTCATGCTCACGCGCGACGACGGCGCGACGTGGCGCTGGATCTGCGAGTCGGCGGTCGGCTTCGAGGGCACGTTCGATCCCGACTACGAGCTCTCGGCGAGCGGCGCGATCTGGGCGACGACGTTCGGCGGCCTGCGCACCACGCGCGACGGCTGCACCTGGTCGGGTGTCGATCAGCCGCTCGGCCCGTCGCTCGTCACGGCGGTCGAGATCGCCGGCGACGGCGCGATCTACGCCGGGCTCGCCGATCCGGTCGCCGGCAGCGGCATCTACAAGAGCACCGACGATGGCATGACGTTCGACGCGACCGGCGATCTCGGCGGGGCGGTCGACTGGTTCGACTCGATCGAGACGTCGCCGAGCGCGCCCGACGTCGTGTACGTCGCCGGCTACCGGCTGCGCGCGGGGATGCCGCCGCAGAACCTGATCTTCCGCAGCGTGAACGGCGGCGCGACCTGGGAGTCGTTGCCGGTGACGGCGTTCGAGGTGACGGACGTCTCGAACCTGCAGCTCGCGGCGATCTCGCCGACCGACCCCGACGAGCTGTACGTGCGCGTGACGCTCGCGCGCGCGACGATCGGCGAGACGATCTACCGCACCAGCAACTGGCGGAACCCGCTCGCGATGGGCGGGCCCACGTGGACCAAGGTCCTCGACCTGCCGGACTACATCCCCGGGGTCGCGGTGCGGCAGAACGGCGAGGTGTTCGCGACCACGCCGACGATGGGCCTCCACCGGTCGACCGACGGCGGCCTGACGTTCACGGCCGTGCCCGGCGTCACCTACGAGGGACGCTGCCTCGCCGAGCGGCCGAGCGACCAGTCGATGTGGATGTGCGCGAACCATCTGCCGCCCGATTCGATGGCGCTCGGGCGCTCGCCCGACGGGACGACGGGGTGGATGGCCAGGCTGCGCTACGCCGACATGGCGGGCCCGGTGCGCTGCGAGGCCGGCACCGACCAGCACGACGACTGCGAGGTCAACCTGTGGTGCGGGACCAAGGACCAGTTCGGCGTGACGTCCGACGAGATCGACTGCTCGGGTGACGCCGGCATCGACGGGCCGGGAACACCGCCGCCGAAAGACGGATGCTGCAACAGCAGCACGGCGCCCGGTGGCAAGCTCGGGCTCGCCTTCCTCGTGCTCGCCGCCTTGGTGCTACGCTCGAGGAGATGGAGGCCCAGGCGCTGAGTCGTCTCGATCGGGTTGCCTACCGCGCGCAGCAGTACTCGTTCCTCCTGAACGCCACCGTGATCCAGGAGACCGCGCGCGTCCTGACGCGGACGCCGCGGGCCGCGCTGCCGGGCGACGTCCTCGCGACGTTGCGCCGCCGCACCGAGGAGCTCTACCAGCGCGACCTCGAGAACGTGCGCACGGGGATGTACCCGCGCGAGCTTCTGTTCCAGATCCCGGCGCGCCACTACATGCGCGCGCTGCCGCGGCTCCTGCTCGACACGCCGCGCATCGTGCGGCGCAAGAAGCGGGGCGAGTACAAGGACATCCCGCCCGTCGACAAGGGCCGGTTCCCCGCCTACTACCGCCGCACGTTCCACTGGCAGACCGACGGCTACTTCAGCGAGCACTCGGCGGAGGTGTACGACCTCGGCGTCGAGCTCCTGTTCCGCGGCACGGCCGACGTGATGCGGCGCCAGATCATCCCGCCGGTGACGCGGTGGATGCGCGAGACCGGCGTGGCGCCGGGCCACGTGCGCCTGCTCGACCTCGCGTGCGGCACGGGGCGGACGCTCTGCCAGCTCGCGACCGCGCACCCGGCGATCCGCTATCACGGGGTCGACCTGTCGCCGTACTACGTGCAGGCGGCGCGCAAGCTGTTGCGCGACGTCGCCGAGGTGACGCTCGCCGTCGAGAACGCCGAGCAGCTGCCGTACGCCGACGCGACGTTCGACGTGGTGACGAGCGTGTACCTGTTCCACGAGCTGCCGCGCAACGCGCGGAGGAACGTGGTCGCCGAGGCGTGGCGCGTCCTGCGGCCGGGCGGCCTGCTCGTGATCGAGGACTCGGCGCAGCCGGCGGAGAGCCCCGGGCTGGCGGTGGTGCTCGGCAACTTCTCCGTCGAGTTCCACGAGCCGTTCTACCAGGACTACCTCGAGGACGACCTGGCGGCGCTCGTCGCCGCGCAGGGCTTCCGCGTCGACGCCGTCGAGCCGCACCTGGTGGCGAAGGTCGTCGTCGCGCGCAAGCCGTAGCCCCGTTCTCAGGGCGAACGGGCTCGCAGGTAGCTCTTGCCGCGCTCCATGAGGGCGCGGAAGCCGGGGACGTCGCCGGCGCGCACGACCGAGCGCAGGCGCTCGACCGCGAGGAGCAGCGCGGACAGCGACTCGGTGCCGTAGTCGTTGAGGTGCTGGATCTCGAAGTAGAGGTCGGGGTTCTCGTCGGCGACCTTGGCGGCGACCTTGAGCTGGGCGTCGAACGTCGTCGACGACAGCGTGGCGAGGCGGGGCGCGGCCTCGCCGCTCTCGGCGAGCGCGGTGAAGAACGCGATGTTGAGCGCGTGCGAGAGCCCGAGCACGTAGGCGATGAGCCGATCGTGGCTCTCGAGGTCCATCTCGACGAGCGTCGCCATGGTCGACGCGAACAGGTCGCGGGCGGCGCGCGTGGCGTCGGGGTCGCCGACGTCGACGAAGATCACGTGGCGCCCGGAGAGGAGCTCGGTGTCGGGGCCGAACATCGGGTGGATCGACGTGACGCGGCCGCCGGCGGCGCGCAGCGCGTGGAGCGCCGAGCGGAGCGGGCTCTTGAGCGAGCCGACGTCGAAGACCACGCCGCGGGGCGGGGCCGCCGCCATCTCGCGCAGGATGGCCGCGGTGACCGGCATCGGCGCGGCGACCACGATGAGCTCGTGATCGAGCGTGAGCGTCCGCCAGTCGGACACCGACGGGATGCCCTCGACGGTGCCGGCGGGGTCGGCGACCTCGACGGCGAAGCCCTGGGCGGAGAGGAAGCGCACGAACCAGCGGCCGATGCGGCCGGCGCCGCCGATGACGAGCACCTTGCGTCCGCCGCCGGTGCCCTGCGCGGCGACGCGGTCGCGCTCCTGCACGGTGAGCGACTCGCGGATGAGGGCGAGGACGAGCTCCTCGCCGAGCTGAGGGGCGAGCCCGAGCTCGGCGGCGGTGGCGCGGGCGCGCTCGACGACGTCGCGCTCCTGGCGGAAGTCGCGGACCGGGACGCCGGCGTCGCGCTTGATGCGCCCGATCTCCTGCGCCGCGGCCTGGCGACGCGCGGCGAGCCGCAGGAGCTCCTTGTCGATCGTGCCCAGCTCGGCCCGTAGCTCGTCCAGCCTGCTCATGGCGGGCATCCTACGCCCGTTCACCCTGAGCGAGGCCCGAAGGGCCGAGTCGAAGGGCCGAGTCGAAGGGCGGGGCGACCCGGCTTCAGACGCTCATCTCGTGGTCGAGGATGTCGAGCGGCCACACCGGCCGGCCGAGCGAGACGCTCTCGAGCAGCGCGCGCAGATCGCTGCCGCGGAGCGGCAGCTTCGCGATCTCGTCGAGCGTGAGCCACGCTGCCTGCAGCGACTCCTCGTCGGCGACGGTCTTCGGCTTGGTGTCATCGCGCGGCGTCGCGGCGAAGATCACGCGCACGCGCGCGCGGTCCATGGTCGCCGAGTGCTCGACGCGATAGATCCCGTCGAGCGTGACCGGGATGCCGGTCTCCTCGAGCACCTCGCGCACGCATGCGTCGGTGAGGAGCTCGCCGGGCTCGACGCGCCCGCCGGGGATCGACCACGACGCGCCGTACTTCTTCTCCTGCACGAGCAGGAAGCGCGGGCCCAGGCGCACGATGGCCAGGGCGAAGAACCAGGTGGGAGTCGGCGTGCGCCCCATGTCCTCATATTGCACCATCAACGCGTGGATCGAGTCACCCCCGCCGCCTTCGCGCTCGCCGTCTTCTTCGCGGTGACGCCGCACGCGCCCGCCGCGCCGAAGACGCGCTTTCCCGCCGGCACCAAGGCCGCCGACGTCGACGTCTGCCTCCAGCCGCTCGGGAAGGTCGACGCGTCCGTGCTCACCGCCGTCGAGCGCGGCGTCACCGTCGCCTACGGCTTCACCGCGCGCTCGCTCGCCGAGCGCCCGCTCCCCGCCGCCGCCTACTACAAGCCGCGCAAGCGCTGGCGCGCCGACAAGCTCCTCGATCACCTGATCGCCGAGGTCGTGCCCGACTCCGGCTGCGACCTCGTCCTCGCCGTCACCACGAGCGACATCTCGGTGACCAAGGGCGAGCACCGGGACTGGGGCATCCTCGGCCTCGCGTACCTCGACTCGCAGGTCGCGGTCATCTCGACCTTCCGCACGAAGCGCGGCGTCTCGCGCCGCACGTCCCTCATGCGCACCGTCAAGGTCGCGACCCACGAGCTCGGCCACGCCCTCGGCCTCGACCACGACGACAGCGTGACCGGCTGCATGATGAACGACGCCCGCGGCACCGTGAAGACCGTCGACGCCGAGACCGGCGTCCCCTGCAAGCACGAGCGCGAAGCGATCGAGGCCAACCTCGGCGTCGACCTCCCCGACGTCACCGCGATGGACTGGCCCCGCGTCCTCGGCCGCTGACGTAGCGGCGTCGCGTGGTACGGTTCCCGGGTGCGGGCGGTTGTCTATCTCTCCCAGCGCGCGACCTACGCGGACTATCTCGCCGCCGAGCAGACGAGCGCGTGCCGGCACGAGTACCTGGACGGCGTCATCGTCGCCATGGCTGGGGGCTCGGACGAGCACAATGCAATCTCCGGCAGGATCGCCGGGCTCTGCGTGATGCGGCTATCGGGCACCTGCCGCTACTACTCACCCGATCAGCGCTTCTGGATCGCGCAGACGGTTCATGGCCGGTACAGCGACGGCTCGATCATCTGCGGCGCCCCCGAGCATCCATCCCACGACGATCAGGCCACGACGAACCCGACCGTGGTCTTCGAGGTGCTGTCACCGAGCACGCAGGGCGATGACGAAGGCGACAAGCGTCGCGACTTCCAGACGCTGTCGTCGCTGCAGGCGTACGTGCTCGTCGCGCAGGATGCCCGCTGCGTCACGGTGTACCGGCGCGACGAGCACGGCACGTGGGCCACCACGCCCGACGTCTACCGCGATGGTGAGCGCTTCGAGCTCCCCGTACTCGCGTCCGCCGTGGTCGTCGCCGACGTCTACGAGGGCGTGCTCGACGCGGACGGCGCGTCGCTGCTACGCCGCTGACCCGCCGCCGGCGACCCTCCCGAGCGGCAGGGGGATCCGCGACTTCGTACCCACCTGGGTACGGCGCCGCACAACGTGCCGAAATCACACGCGCAGAAAACAGGAGGAAACCGGCGCGCGGCACCTTCGATAAGGCCGGGCATGAGTCCGACCTGGGACTTCGATCGATACCTCGAGGCGCCGCACGAGGAAGAAGAGCGCGAGGTCCGGTCCCGCCGTCCGGCGCCCGGGAAGGTGTCGTTGACGGCGAGCCTGCGTCCGGGTCGACAGGACGCGTCGCCGGAGGAGCACACAGCGAATCGCGACGCCGGTTGCCTCACGATCCCGGTGCAACGACAGGAGGCGCGGGAGCCGCAGGATGATCCGTTCGCGTGGGACGCGTGGGCCGAGAGCGCGAGCCGTCGTGTTCAGGTCGCCGCGGCGCAGGGTGTGCGCTCGCCCGGCGGCCCGCTGCCACACATCGATCGCATCCAGCGCTCGTTCGGGCATCACGACGTCTCCGGCATCCAGGCGCACGTCGGCGGCGCCGCCGCCGATGCGAGCGCGGCGATCGGGGCGCGCGCGTATGCGACCGGCGATCACGTCGCGTTCGCGAGCGCGCCCGATCTCCACACGGCGGCGCACGAGGCCGCGCACGTCGTCCAGCAACGCGGCGGAGTGCAGCTGAAGGGTGGCGTCGGCGAGGCCGGTGACCTCTACGAGCGGCATGCAGATGCCGTCGCCGACAAGGTCGTCGCCGGCGATTCCGCGGAGGCGTTGCTCGACGAGCTGGCTCCACGCGGTCGAACGCGAGAGGTCGGAGCTGCGGTGCAGCGCGTGGGGATGGGCGACGTTCGCGCGTCGGAGGCCGGCGTGGATCGGCCCGACGCCGGCGCGCAACAAGGGCCGCAAGCGGAGTTCCTCGCGCAGCTGAGCCCTCATCTCCTGGTCCAGATCCCTCACCCGCTGCGCATGGAGGACGGCAAGCCGGCGACCGTCCACATCCTGCCCAGATCCGCCGTGCCGCTTCCGGCCGGCGCATCGAGCCTTCCTCTCTACTGCAAGCTCCTCGACGCCGAGGGCACTGCCGTCGCGGAAGGCAGCGGCCAGTGGCACCCGACGTTCGTGGTTGGCTCGACGTTCTCGTTCCAGGTTCCGCCCACGGGCGCTCGCACCATCGAGCTGCACGTCGACGCCGGTCGGCCGGGTGCGCGCGTGCTGAGACGTTCGCTCGCGGTCAAGTCGCCGCAGCTGGAACGCGCGGAACAGCGCGAGAAGGCGGCCGCGGAGCGCGACACGGTCACGACGAAGCTCATCGGTCTCGAGGACGTGTATCGCAAGCATCGGGATCAACGCGCCGCGCAGAGTCGCGTCTCGCTCGCGGACCCCGAGTGGCGAGCTGACTTCCGGGCGATCGCTGACGAGCAGGCCGGGGAGGTCGAGGCGCTGCTGAAGCGCCACGGGTTCGCGTCGACGGCAGAGTTCGAGCGCTACATCGAGCGCTTCGAGCGCGCCTTCGAGATGGAGGCCGTCGAGCTCACGCGAGAGATCCTGCAGCGGTACGCCGCGCGCATCGCGGCGGAGGCGACCCGCTACGCGGATCCGTCGCAGGTCGCCGCGCTGCACGCGGGGCTCGAAGGCTTCCGTGCTCAGCACGGGTGGTTCGAGCACTACGCCGGCATCTCGAACGCGTACCGCCGGGACAGCGAGGAAGCGCGAAGGCCGGGGCATGGCCACCGCCAGCCGCGAATCGGCGCGGACGAGGCGCGGCAGGCGCACGCGAGCGCGGCGGAGGTGAAAGCCTACGCCGAGAGCGAGATCGAGGGCCTCGCGCCCGAGTTCCCGATCCTCGACGAAGCCGGGCTGCCACAGGACCGCCGGATCGACAAGGCGGCGCTGGCGCGCGCCGACGAGCGGCAGCTCGGCGTCCTGCTGAGAGCGCACGCCGCGCGACGGGGCGAGGACATCGCGGAGGCGCTCGCTCAGGTATCGGGCAATCCCGGGCTCGTCTACCGGATGGACAAGCTCATGCCGCAGTTCTATGCGCGGCAAGGGATCGCCCCCGGGTCCATCCACGATCTCATCATCCAGGACAAGCGCCGCGATGACGACGTGAGGAAGCTCGTCGCCGGGATCGCGCTCGCGCTCGTCGCGATCGCCGTGACCGTCGCATCGGCGGGCTCGGCGCCTACAGCGCGTACGCCGAGTACAAGGAGCACGAGGCGCAAGACGACCTCGCCGACGTCGGGTTCGCGCACGAGCCGTCCACCGGCTGGCTCGTCCTCGCGATCGTCGGCGCCGGCTTCGACGCCGGCGTCGCCCTCAAGTCGATGAAGTCGCTCGCCCCCGCGGCCAGGGCGCTGCATGCCAGCGGCGACGTCGCCGCGTTCAACGACGCCATCCTCGCTCTCGAGAAGGCGCGCGCCATCGAAGCCAGGATCGCGCGCACCGCCGAGAAGGCCGCTGCCGCGAAGCAGGCATCGGCCGAAGCGTTCGACGCGCTCCTGATCGAGATCTCGAGGAAGGTCGCCGCCGGCCCGGGTGCGCTCACCGACCCGCAGGTCCGGAAGCTGCTCGTCGACCTCGCCGTCTCGAAGACCAAGCAAGGCCTCTATTCGGCGCAGATGTTCATCGACGACGTCCGAAAAGCGCGCGCGATGCTGAACGTCGGCGAGATGTCTCCCGAGGAGCTCGCGTCGGCCAAGCAGGCATGGGAGCAGGCGCTCGAGGTTGTGGGAGCCGGCCCGAAGCTCCCGAAGTCCTGGGCGAAGTTCGACACAGCGAACGACGGCGAGTTCCGGGCGAGACTGAAGGACTTTCGAAGCAGCGACGAGCTGGCGCCCGACTTCTCGGGAGGCGAAGGACGTATCTTCGCTGCGGAAGGACGCAATCTTGCTCTCAAGCGTTGGTACAAGGATCGCCTGACCGACATGCCGAGATCCCTCGAGAAGCTAGAGGTCGTGGCCGCTGACGTGGCAGCGCACCCGGTCCTGAACCGAAACGTCGAGGTCGTGAAGATTCACGAGAGAGGCGCAGACTGGATCCTGCGGGACTTCGATCCCCGGACTGTGGAGCTCAAGGCCGTACTGGGTTCAGGCAACGCAGGCGCTGTACGGGCACGAGTCCTCGCCGAGCTCGAGGAGCTCGCGAAGAACGGCCAGCTCACCGAGATGCTCGCCGATCTTCACAAGAAGCTGGTGAAGATGCCGCCCTCGGCCAACCTGCACTGGTCCGAAGCGAAACAGAAGATCGTTGTCATCGACATGCAGTGACACATGCGCAAATTCATCGACATCCAACGAGAGCTCGATCTGGTGCGCTTCCTCGAAAGCGAGCACGGCGACCTCTACGTGCCTCGCGCGACCGACGGTCCGCCTATCATCGTGCGGCAGTTTCAGCGGACGATTCCTTCCCGACTCGTCGGTACGTACGCGCGCTTGCTCGCGGCCTGTCAGGCCTGGATCGAACACGACTCCGCGCTGGCCGCTCTGGTACGCATCGAGCAGCCGGTCGAGGTGGGCGAAGACTTCCTTTCGAGAGCATTCATCAGCGCGACCAGCCTCGCATCATTTCTCAGCTCCGATGCCGACGACGATCCGCCGGAGCCGCCGGAGGAGCTGTCGACGATGCAGACCCGGTTCCGAGAGCTGGCGTCGACAGCGTCAACGCCACACGAACGGACGCTCACGGCAATCCTTGCTCGGAGCCTGCTCGAGCCGACGTACAAGACGGTGTACTCGATGCGTGAGGAACGGTTTGTCGTGGCCGACTTGAAGCCAACCGTCGCCGAGCTGGAGGAGCTCGCAGCACTGGAGCGCTCATGAACTCTCCACGAGCGCGCGTACGCGGAGCGCGACATGTCACCGATGACGGAGGAACGCACGTGAGATCGCACATCATCTGCATGGCCGCACTCGGACTCCTGGTGTCCTGCAAGTTCGCCGAGCTGCCTCCGATCGACGAGGATGCATCGGTCGATGGTAACGGGGCGACGCAGTACATGCTGACGCTCACGGTCGATGGAGCTGGGAGCGGCGCCGGTTCTATCGCCGTGGAGCCCGGCGGCTTCACGTGCTCGTCGGCGACATGCACGCGCATCTACGACGCGGGCACGGAGCTCACGGTCACCGTGGTCGGCGCGAGCGCGATCGATGGGATCGTGGCGGTCACGGGCGACTGCTCCGCGACGCCGTGCTCGCTGGTGATGGATGGCGATCGGGCGGTGACGGCGCAGTTCGTGCGCTACGCGTGTGCGCCGAACACGGCGACATGCACGAGCGGGATGCTCACGGAGTGCGACGCGACCGGCAACTTCGTCTCGCACGTCATCCCGAACGGGATGAACGATGGCACGTCGCTCACGATCACGATGGACGGCTACGCGTGTCCGATGGGCTGCCACGCCACACAGCCGCGGTGTGCTGACATCACGCTCGGCAACGGCATCGAGCTCGCGCTGGACACGACGGGCGTGTCGCCGGCAGGGCAGGACATCGTGCTTCCGCGTCCGGGGGCGCCTGCGGGAACGATCAACATCAACACCGACAACTTCGACTCGGCGATGGGCGTGATCCACCTGACGGACACGGACGGTTCCATCGTCGATATTCCGGCGCAGGTCGTCGAGCAACCCGGTGAGGCCGGCGCGGTGCTCGTCATCAAGGCTCGGACGTTCACGCTGCGTACAGGCGGTGTCCTCAAGGTCACTGGGCAGCGTGCGTTCGGCATCGCCTCTCACTTCGATGCATACCTCGCGGGCACGATCGACGCCTCGGCCGATTGGTCCACCATCAGGACTGGACCAGGCGCTCAGGTGGCGGCGGCGTGCGTCGGTGGGTATTCGGCCGCCGCGCCGAACACGACTGGCGGAGGCGGGGGAGCGTGCGTCGGCGGCGCTAGCAGCGCGGGTGTCCCCGGAGGGGCGGTCAGTACGGTGCGCGCGCCATTCGTGGTCGGCGGCTGCGTTGGCGGAAGGGGACCTTCCGCGCTTGATATTCCCGGGCTCCCCGGTGGTGGAGTGCTTATCACCAGCCGCCGACGGATTCATTTCGCCGGCACTTCCCGCGTAGATCTGACGGGAACCGGCGGTTCGGGAGGCAGTTCGGGAGGCAGTTCGAGTGCGAGAGGTGGTGGTAGCGGTGGCAACCTCGTGGTGATGGCCCCGGTCGCCCAGGTCACCAGCACCGCACGCATCTACACGCGCGGAGGCGGAGGTGCCGCTGCGAGCGCTGGCGAACATGTCTACGGAATCGACGGAGCGACGACAGACGTCACGAGCACGTCAGGCGCCACGTGTACGGCATGCGGCACCGGTGGTCTCGGCGGTTACGAAGGGGGTTGCGCTGGCGGCGCCGGTACGGGGGTGGCCGGCGGTGGTATTGCCGGCGGAGGCGGTGCTGCCGGATGGTGTACCTTCTACTCCCTCTCGGGAGCTGCCGATGCCTCCGCGCTCGCAACCAGGTGCGTCCGAGCCTCAGAGACGTTGCAGCCCCGCTCTCCGTGAGCTACTGCGCCGCAGCGCTACAGGTCACGTTGCCGATCGTGAACGAGATGGTTTCGTACGTGCCGGTCGCGGGCAAGGTGCAACCGCCCTCGACGATCGTCGGCGTCCCCGTAAGAAGGCCGTCCACCGCGGCAAACTTCACGTTGGACAGAGTGCCCATGACTCCGCCGTTCGGGAAACCGCTACCGCCGCTCATGTCCGGGCAGACCTTGGTGAAGGTGACGGTGCCCTCGATCGCCGCGAACGACGCATCGACGTTGAAGCTCTGGTTCTGGATGTCGACCTGGAAGTTGATGCCCCAGCCGACTGCCGGGACCGTGCCCAGCGTCTGTTCGGAGAACGTGTACTCCATGCCCTCCGTCGTCATCGTCGGATCGATGCCGATGAGAAGGGCGTCGCCCGAGATGGTGCTGGTGTTGAGCTGCAAGGTCTCTTGCAGCTCGATGCCGAAGCCGCCGCTATTGGAGGGCGCCGTGATGGTGGTCGGCACGTCCATCGTCGGGCAGGCGCAGCTGCTCGTCGTGCAGATCTGGCCGGCGGGGCACTGGGTGTTGCAGTTGCCGCAGAACTGCTCGTCGTTGGTGGTGTTCACGCACTGGCCGCCGCAGTTCATCGTCGGCGCGTTGCAGACGAGCGGTGGGGCGTCGATCGGGGCGTCGATCTCCGCGTCGGGGGCGGCGTCGACGATGGTGACGCCGTCGTCGTCGCCGCCGCAGGCCCCGAGGGCGAGCAGCGCGGCGAACGCGCAGGTGGTGGACAGGGACGCGAACGAGGTGCGTACGAAGCTCGTCATGGTTCCTCCCGGACCCGCGCGCAGCGCGGCCAATGCAGACGTGACGTGGGCGGCTAGTTTTCTTTGACGCGTCCGCCGTCTCCCCTCGAGCCGGCGGACGCGACGCAGACTAGAACAACGGGATCACTCGTCGAAGGGCGAGACCATCTTGGCCTCTTTCTCGCCCTTACCGACCACGACCTTCTCGTAGTAGTCGGCCTGCTTGATCCCGCCCTTGATGGCCTCGTCGGCCTTCTTGATCTCCTCGTCGATCACGCGCTTGAACGCGGCCGGGTTGCCGGCCTGGACGAAGCGACCATTGACGTAGAAGCTCGGCGTCCCGCCGGCGCCGAACTGCTGGAGCGTGCGCATCGAGCGGCTCAGCCACTCCTTGCACTCGCCGTCCATGTCGGCCTTGAACTTCGTCGTGTCGAGGCCCAGCTCGCCCGCGAGCCCGACCACGGCCTCGGCCGTGAGCGCGTCCTTGTTGGCGGGGCCGCCGCCCGGGTTCGGCCACGAGCGCTTCCACAGCGCGGCCTCGTACTCCTTGTACTTGCCCTGCTTGTGCGCCGCGCACGCGGCCTGCCCCGACGGCATCGCCGGCTCGCCGTGGATGAGGAAGTACTTGTACGCGACGCGCACGTCCTTGGGGTACTCGGCGAGGAGCTGGTCGACCGTCGGCGCGACCATCGCGCAGTACGGGCACAGGAACTCGTAGGCCTCGACGATCGTCACCTTCGCGTCGGCGGGACCGACGACGGGATCCGACTTGTCGATGGGCACCCCGTACGTCGCGGTCTCGTCGAGCTTGGGCGGGACCGCCTGCTTGAGGAAGTCGGTGATCTTGTCGAGCTTGCGCTCGACGCGCGCGAGCCGGTCCTCGACGCTGCCGCTCGGCGCCTTGCTCGTGCTGCTGCTGGCCCCCATCGTCTGCGGGCCCGACTTGTCCCAGTTCGGGTTCTGCTTGTCCTGCTGGCAGCCAAGGAGCGCGGCGGCGAGCGTGAGCGAGAGTACGGCGGGGCGAATCATGGCGCGGATACTAGCCTTCCAGGCCGGGTTGTCCATCGCGGAGAAGGCACCCACGGGGGTGGTGAGAATTTGTCAGGGGGCGCGGCCCTCACGCCGCATCGTGAAAGTCACCTGACCGTGGCCAGCCGGTCGGATCGAGGGGTAACCTTTGTCGGCGTGCGCGCGACCCGGCAGATGCGGACCCTGGGCGTGACCGCCGCCGCGGTCGCCGCCGTGTGCGGCTGCAAGCCGCTGCCGGTGGGCCCGCCCAGCGGGACGATGGTCGCGTCCGCGGGGGCGAATCCCGTCCTCGGCGGCGGACCCGTCGCGCGGCCGCCGCTGGCGGCGCCCGGCGAGCTCATGCTGTACCGCGTCTCGCTGCACGGCTTCGAGCTCGCGGAGTACTCGATCACGGTCGGCGACGCGACCACGCTCGAGGGCAGCGACGTCGTCGTCGTGCAGTCGGCGGCGCGGACGACGAAGGTCGTCGCCTGGTTCAAGCCGATCGAGGACATCTTCACGAGCTGGATCAGCCGCAACGACGGCCGGTCGGTGCGGTTCCTCTCCAGCGAGCGGGCGTCGAAGGACGACGACCGCAAGGAGACCACCGAGGCGCGGACGGCGGCGGGGCAGGTCACGCTCCAGGTCACGCGCGGCGACGAGCGCTACGACGAGACGCAGGTGATCGCCGGCCACGGCGGGCACGATCTCAACTCGTTCCTCATCCTCCTGCGCGGGTGGGAGGGCGAGCCCGGCGCGCACCTCGACGCCGACGTCGTCCGCAGCCGCTTCGTGTGGCGCGTGCGCGTGAAGGTCATCGGCTACGACAACCTGTCGACGGCGCTCGGCAACCTTCCGGTCGCCCGCTACGACGGCGAGGGGGTGCGGCTGGTGCGCGACGGGACGATCGATCCGGCGTCGGACGTGCGGCGGTTCTCGATCTGGTTGACCGACGACGCCGACCGCGTGCCGGTGAAGCTCCTGGCGAAGACCGACTACGGCGACGTCACGATGGAGCTCCTGTCGTACCGGCCGGGCGAGGCGACGGCGCAGTAGCAGCGCGCCCTTCGACTCGGCCTGCGGCCTCGCTCAGGGCGAACGGGGCAAAGAAATGTGCCCGCACGGGGCGCGACGGTTAGAACTGTGGCGTGCGTGCGAGCTGGCTGAGCCTGATACCGATGGTCTGTCTCGGGTGTGGAACGCATTCCGGAGATGGCGTGCGGGTGGCGGAAAGCGCGAGCGGCGCGCGGACGGCGGTGAGCGGCGGGCAGGGGCAGGCGACGGGGACGGCCGCGGTGGTCGCGGCGCCGAGCGTGAAGCTCGCCGCGAGCCCGCGCATCGACCTCGACGCGAACCGCGCGCGCTGGCACGTGTACGACCGCGGGCTCGTCGTGCCGGTCGACGGTGAGGGGCTGCGCAAGTACGACCTGGCGTATCGATCCCCGTGGCG